>CACZOH010000240.1 GCA_902782785.1 uncultured Ruminococcus sp.
AAGTAATTGACGTTACTGACTCGGTTTTAATAGGGGAACGTCCTGATTTTCTGTTGTCGAGAATGGTTTGACAAATTCCGGTTTATCTGCGTACCGATATTCATCCTACTGTCTCAACCCTGACCGATACTGGGAAATTGCCCAATCCTTCATTGAGATGAACCAGTGGGTCGAATACAAGCCTTTTTATTTGACCCGCCGCTCCGAAGCATGTGGAGACCGTATGTTTATTGAAATGTAAATAATAATTTAACCGAAAGAGGTACACTATGTATCGGTCGGTAAACCCGTTTCCTTTTAGCACGCTGAGGCAGTAAATCTATTAAATCTAAACATTTTTTTACAAAAAAGAAAGGCAGACAACAATGAAAATCACAACATTTAATCCCCAGATAATCACAAAAAACGCAGAACACACAGTCGAGCTGTTTCAGTCTCTCGGCTTTGAAAAACAGCACAATCCGAAGGGTATAGGGGAGCTGAACGTTGAAGGGATCCGTATGAAAGACAAAAACGGCTTTGATCTTGATATATCAACGCCTGATGTCCCGCTCCCGCAAGACATAACTGTCATCCGCATGAACGTGGACGATTTTGAGGAGGCGTATAAACTGCTTACGCTTCACGGATTCAAAAACTTTTACGGCGACAAGACCGTAAAAACAAAAACCTCAGAATCCGCTCTGATGATCTCCCCGTCCGGTTTTGCCATAAACCTGATACAGCATATCAGAAAGTAATCAGATTTCGGCAAAGAACGGAAAAACGTTTTATACGGTATCAGTAAAAGCGAACTTATAAAGAAACACAGAGGTCAAAATATGGCGTCCGATAAAGATTTTCTTGACTTTGTTCTCGATCAGCTGTCGGAAACAGACTTTATATCGTACAGGGCTATGATGGGCGAGTACGTCATATACTGCCGCGGAAAAGTCGTCGGAGGGATATACGACAACAGGCTTCTTTTAAAGCCGACGGCATCCGCCAAGGAGCTGATAAAAGACGCGGCGTACGAACTGCCTTATAAAGGCGGCGGGAAAATGATAGCCGCGGACGTTGACGACAGGGAGCTTTTAAACAGACTTATCCCGGCTATAGCGGACGATCTGTCCGCACCGCAGTAAAAATCAAAAAGGTGAGAAAGCTATGAAATTCAAATACTGCAGGATACAGGGCAAGGAGCTTGCCGCAAACACAAGGACCGGCAAGGGTATTTTCAGTATGCTCAATCAGCTCGTTACAAACGGCGTTATGGAGGAAGAGGACGTAGGACTTTTCAAGGAAATAGACGAATGGTTTGCGGAGGAGCTTCCGTGGCCGCCGCAGTGCAGGCGCCAGGAAAAGGTGATCTGCTATTTCAAGACCGAGAACACGGAAATGATGATGAAGATGATACAGCCGCTTCTCTGGCTGCTTGAACGGTATAATCACGCTTATTACGTGGTTTACACCAATTTTCCCGGCGAGATAGTTTACGAGGACGAATATCAGATAGTCGCAAAGGTCGACGAAAACATAGTCGTAGAGGACGTGCAGGCAAGCTGGTCGCCCGAGGAATGATCCGTTTTCTTTTTCCGGACGGTATAAACGGCAAGGAGTTGATCGCGTGAAAAAGTACTACGAGGCGTACGACGAGCGGTATAAGACCATACACAAAAAAGGATACAGCTGGGCGGAGGACGTAAAAACGCCCGTCGTTCTTGACGTTATTGAAAAATACGGCGTCGGAAAAGCGCAGAAGATCCTTGAAATCGGCTGCGGCGAGGGCAGGGACGCGCGAGCGGTATTGAAAAACGGATACCGCCTGAGCGCGACCGACGTATCCTCCGAGGCGGTGTCGTACTGCAGAGCCCTGACGCCGGAATATGCGGACTGCTTCTTTGTGCTTGACTGTCTTTCCGGTAAGCTTTCCGAAAAATATGATTTTATATATTCCGTCGCCGTCGTCCATATGCTGACGGAGGACTGCGACAGAGACGCGTTTTACCGCTTTATATACGAACATTTAAACAAAAACGGAACGGCGCTTATCTGCTCCATGGGGGACGGCGAGCTTAAGATACGCACGGACAAAGACGAGGCGTTTTCTCTGCGGCGGCGCGAACACAGATCGGGTGCCCTGGAGGTCGCGGCGACGACGTGCAGGACCGTGACGTTTTCGGAGTTTGAGAGTGAAATAACAAAAAACGGGCTGAAAATAACGGAAAAAGGTCTGACCTCCTCCCCGCCGGAGTTCGACAGTCTTATGTACGCGGTGGTCAAAAAATGAAAAAAGCAGTTTTATACATACACGGCAGGGGCGGAAACGCCGGTGAAGCCGGACATTATACAGATCTGTTTCCCGGATACGACGTCGTCGGATTTGACTACAAATCGGATACGCCGTGGGAGTGCAGATCCGAATTCAAAGAAAAGATAAAAGAGCTCAAATACAAATACGGCGGCGTGATACTCGTTGCAAACAGTATAGGCGCGTTTTTTGCGATGAACGCGTTTGATGAAACCGACATAGAAAAAGCGTTTTTCATATCCCCGGTCATAGATATGGAAAAGCTGATATGCGATATGATGAGCCGCGCTCACGTATCGGAGGAGCGTTTGAGGTGCCTTGGCACGGCGGAAACCGGCGACGGAACCGTGCTTTCGTGGGAATACCTTTGTTACGTACGGCAAAACCCGCCCGAATGGAACGTGCGGACGGCGGTACTGTACGGGGAGAACGATTTTATTACGTCATACGAAACAGTAAGAGATTTTACCGCGTCGCATAACTTTGAGCTTACCGTGATGAAAGGCGGCGAGCACTGGTTTCACACGGATGCGCAGATGAGATTTCTTGACGAATGGATAAAAAAAAGTGAGGGTGATTTATGTTAAATACATTTTTTATGTTTAATCAAAACTATTATCCATATTTATTTTTGATCGGCTTATCTGTTATAGTAGTTGCAATCGTTCTGATTTTTGCTCTGAAATCCCCGTTTCATTTTCCGTACTTTGAATATGATTTTGATGTTTCTCATAGAAGAAGTGTTCAAACGGAAGATTTGATTGACGAATTCCTGATTGAAGACAGAATGCAATCAATAGAAAATCATCAAGTAGCTATAGAGAGATGGAAACACGAATGTAAGGATAAAATCAGCAAATATACATTTTTGAAGAAATACAGGGAAAAACAATTTAAAAAGAGTATAGACGATCAAAACGCTTATGTTTTTTATGTAAACAGGCAACAAACAAGGTATAAGCAGCGAAATTACGTAAAAACAAGTTACAGAGTATCAACAACAGTCGATAGTTTCGCTTGCAGTTATGCTTTTTTGAAATTCAGGAACGAAAAACTCAAAAACATAAATTATGAAAATACTCTCAGTAAATACTTCAGCAACAACCAAAGAAAACTAATGTCAAAAGAGCTCCGAAGCGAGATAATGAAACGTGATAATTATACTTGCCAAATCTGCGGTAAATATATGCCTGACGAGGTTGGACTACAAATTGACCACATAATACCGGTTTCAAACGGAGGAAAAACCGTTGCGTCAAATCTTCAAGTACTTTGTTCAAAATGCAACGGAAGCAAATCTAATAAAATGAACACGGGATTCAAAAAATGAACAAATCAAATATGCAGTTGTTTATAGAAACGGACAGGCTCGTTATGTTTCCGTACACGGAGGAAAATCTGCACTTGTTCAACACCGATCTGTCCGCGTTCGAGCGCGAGTACGGCGTCGTATACCGGGGCGAGGAGCTCGACCGCCTGCTGAGCGAATATCTGATAAAGCTTGAGGCGGAGATAGCGGCTGACCGCAAAAACTATCTGTTTTTTACGGAATTTCTCATTGTGCTCAAGGAAAACGACCGTGTTATCGGCTCGATAGATTACAAATACGTACCGAGGGACGGCGTGACGGAGGTCGGCTACGGTATGAATCCCGAATATGAGGGACACGGGTATATGACGGAGGCGCTTACCGCGTTTTTACGGTTCGGGAACGGGCTGGGGATTAAAAAGGTGCGCGCGGACACTCTGCCCGACAACCGTAAATCACAAAACGTACTTTTGCGCTGCGGATTCAGATTCCTGTACGAGGATCAAAATCTGTGGTGGGAATATGATAAAGACATCAAAAACAAATAACCGAAAGGCAAAGACATGACTTATTCAGTAATAGGAGTTTTATCGATCCTGATACATATCATCGTCAATTTCGATATTTTCCGAAAAAATGAAGGAAAGCAGTTCACCTCTTTAAACACGTACCGTTTGTTTCTGATATGCGTCATAGCGTATCATCTGACGGACGCGTTCTGGGGAATTTTATACGAATACAAGCTTATAACGCTTGTATATGCGGACACGGTGCTGTATTTCATCTCAATGGCGCTTTCCGTTTTTGTGTTTACGGTATTCGTCATACAGTATCTTGAGAGGAAAAACACCTTCAGACGGATAATGCTGTTTTTCGGCGTCTTGTTCTTCGCCTCCCAGATAGTCGCGCTCGTGATAAACTTCTTCACGCCCGTCATGTTCTTTTTTGACAAAGACGGAGAATACATCGCGGGTTCGCTCAGATACGCTGCGTTCGGGATACAGATATTCATGTTTTTGCTTGCGACCGCGTACACGATAATCATATCGGTCAAATCGAGCGGCACGGTCAAGCGCCGCCATCTGACCATCGGTATTTTCGGATTATCCATGACGCTCGCCATATCGGCGCAGATATTCTATCCCCTGCTCCCGCTTTATTCAATAGGCTATATGCTCGGGTGCTGCGTGCTCCACACCTTCGTCGTGCAGGACGAAAAGGAGGAGTATATACAGGCGCTCAATACGTCGCTTACGCGCGAGGCTCAGCAGAAAAAGGAGCTGGAAGCGGCGAAAAGGCTCGTTCTCCGCGACGCGCTGACCGGCGTCAAAAGCAAGCAGGCGCACGTCGACGTAGAGGAGCTGTACGACAGACGGATAGAAGAAAAAAGCGTATCGCATTTCGCGCTCGTCGTATTTGACGTAAACGGTCTCAAAAGCGTGAACGACACGCTGGGACACGAGGCGGGAGACGAATACATAATTAATTCCTGCCGCATAATCTGCAACGTTTTCAAACACAGCCCCGTTTTCAGGATAGGCGGCGACGAGTTCGTCGCGATACTCGAGGGCAAGGATTACGATGAAAGGCAAAGCCTTCTGAATTATTTCAACACGACCATCGACGAAAACCTGAGAGCCGGCAAGGGAACGGAAACGGTCGGCTTCCCCGTCGTCTCCGCCGGTATGTCCGAGTTCGACAAAGACAACGACAAGGCGTACAGAAAAGTGTTCGTAAGAGCCGATGAGGCGATGTATGAAAGAAAGCACTTTCTGAAAAAAGTCAAAAGCAATATAAACTGATCATCAAAGGGAGTATTTATGACGGACACAAATCTGTTTTATGCGATTCTTTTTATCGTTTCATTCATACTGACGCTCATATACATTTTCATGTGGCAAAAGCGCTTCGATACTCATATGACCGTCGTATTCGTGATGATACCCATAATCTGCACCGCTTATCTGAATATGTATACGAGCGGAGATCCGGTGGCGGCGATGGGCGCGCTGAAGATCATATACATAGGCGCCTGTTATATGCCGTGGATGATGGCGCTCTGCATAGCGGAGCTTTGCGATATAAAAATAAACCGCGTTGCGAGGATCGCCGCGTTCATGTTCAGCACGGTGATATACGGTCTTGTTCTGACGATCGGGCGCATGCCGCTTTTTTACCGCAGTCTCACGCTTGAAAAGGTCGGCTCTCTGTGGGTGATACACAAGGAATACGGTCCGATGCATACCGTTTATTCGATAGTGATAGTTTTATATCTTATAGTCGATCTTGCGCTTATTTTCTACTCATACAAAAAGAAAAAACATGTTTCAAGGCGCATTCTGCTCCTTCTGTTCATACCGATACCCATATCCATAACCGGATTTTTCCTGAACCGCATAACTATGGCTTTCGGCATAGAGATAGTGCCGGTGACATACATTTTCGCTCAGGCCGTTTATCTTTTCATTACTCAGAGGATGGCTGTTTACAACGTCAGCGACGCGGCGGCGGTCTCCATGGTCGAATCCGGCGACACGGGTTTTATAACAGTCGATTTCAAAAAGCGGTATATCGGGAGCAACGAGGTTGCGAGGACCATACTTCCGGATCTTGACACGCTGACGGTCGACGGGCAGGCGCTTGCGACCGACAGTCTGAAAAACACTTTGGGAAAATGGATAGAGGCGTTTGAAAAAAACGGCCATACCGGTAAAAACGTCTTTTACAAAGCAGATGTCGAGCAGTCGGACGACGACAAGATATACGCCGTCAACGTGAATTACCTGTTTGACGGCAAAAGAAAGCACGGTTATCAGATAGTTTTGATAGACGATACGCAGAATCAGAAATACATAAATCTGCTTGACAAATACAACTCCGATCTGCAGAATGAGGTCGCCGCAAAGACCGAGCGTATCGTTCTTATGCACGACCGCCTTATAATGGGTCTGGCGACGATGGTAGAGAGCCGCGACAATTCAACTGGCGGTCACATAAGAAGAACGAGCGAGGGCGTGCGGATCCTGATAGAAGAAATGCAGGCGGACGGCGCGCTTGAGTTGTCCGACAAATTCTGCAAAAACATTATAAAAGCCGCGCCTATGCACGATCTCGGAAAAATAGCTGTAGACGACGCGGTGCTCCGCAAGGCGGGCTCCTTCACACCCGAGGAGCGTGAAAAGATGAAGATGCACGCCGCGGAGGGCGCGCGCATCGTTCACGAGATACTTAAGGACACGGACGACGACGATTTCAGACGGATAGCGGAAAACGTGGCGCATTATCACCACGAAAGGATAGACGGCTCCGGTTATCCGGACGGTCTGAAGGGCGATCAGATCCCGCTTGAGGCGCGTATAATGGCTGTCGCCGACGTATATGACGCACTTGTCAGCCGCCGCGTCTACAAAGAGAGATTTTCATTTGAAAAAGCGGATAAAATAATACTTGAGGGTATGGGCGAGCAGTTTGACCCCGGACTTTGCAAATACTACGAAAAAGCAAGGCCGCGTCTTGAAGCCTTTTACTCGAAAGAACAGTAAAAAGAGGTAAATTATGAAGATAACTGCAAAAAACGAAAAGCTGTCTCTTACGGTAAATGACCGCGCGGTCGTTTCCCTTCTTTATCGCGGCACGGAGCTTTTATCCGCGCCTTCTCCCGTTTTCCGGCTTGCGCTGCGCGGCGCCGGCGGAGAGCTTATAAGGCTTTGCGCAAACGACGCGGAAAACGTAATCTGCGATGAGCGCAAAGTTATATACAGCGGCTTTTCGATCCCCGTTGCCGTGACCATCGAATTCAAGGGGGAAGAAAACATAACCGCCCGCGTTTTCGTCGAAAACAAAAGCGGCTGCGCGGTAGAGTGGATAATACTTCTGCCGCTTCATCTGAAGCCTCTCTGCGAAGACGGCGGCGAGGCGGGGACACGTCTGCTTCTGCCGTACAACGAGGGCGCGCTTCTGAATACCGCCTCAAGGATCACGCGCGACGAGCCCGAATATCCGTCCTACGGTCATCTTATGATGTTTCCGAATATGCTCTTCTCTCAGCTTGCCTCATATCTGTTTGAAAACGACGGCAAAAAGAGCTTTATTTGCGTCTATACGCCGGACGCATCGCGCGGCTTAAAGGAGATAACGGTAAGAGAAGGCGAGCTGATATTCAAGCTTTTCTCCGGCGTCGATAAGGGAGAGGACGTATGCTTTGACTATCCTCTTGTCATAACGTGCGGCGAGGGCGGATGGGAGAGATCCGCCGACGAATATAAAGACTGGTTTACCGCAAATCCTCCCGCGGGATTAAAAAAATCAAAAGAAAACGAAAGACTTCCCGAATGGTACGACGATAATATGCTCGTCGTATCGTACTGCGTGCGCGGTATACACGATATGGATGAAATGAAGCCGAATTCAATGTATCCGTACGAAAACGCGCTCCCCGTAATAGACGAAATAAACAAAAAAACGGGTATGCGTCCGCTCACGCTCCTTATGCACTGGGAAGGGACGGCTCCGTGGGCTCCGCCTTACGTTATGCCGCCTTACGGCGACGCCGACAGCTTTTATAATTTCCGCGACGAGCTTCACAAACGCGGCTTCCCGCTCGGCGTTTACTGTTCGGGCTTCGGATACACGGAAAAATCAAACCTCGTCGACTACGACAATATCGACGAGATAAGAGAAAAAGGTCTGATGTCCGCGATGTGCGCGGGACCTGACGGCAGGGTGCTTCACAGCCGTATCTGCCCCGGGCAGCGCTCGGGTTACGATATGTGTCCCGCTTCAAAGCTCGGCAGAAAAACGCTGTCTGAGGCTTATTCTCCTCTCTTTTCCGCGGGGCTCGATTACGCGCAGATACTCGATCAGAACCACGGCGGCGGTCAGTATTTATGCTACTCTGAAAACCACGGTCACCCGTCCATGCCGGGTCGCTGGATGACGGAAAATATGACGGATATGCTGACGGAATGGAACAGAGAGGCGGGCAAAATGCTCCTCGGCTGTGAATCCGCCGCGGCTGAGCCGTTTATACCTTCCTTGCAGATGAGCGACAACAGGTACGAGCTTTGTTATCATATCGGGCGTCCCGTGCCGTTATACGCTTATCTGTACCACGAATACGTGCGCAACTTTATGGGAAATCAGGTATCCTGTCCTCTGCCGCCTACGACCGACGCGCTGAATTACAGGATCGCATATTCGTTTGCGGCGGGCGATATCCCGACGATCATCCTGACGGACGACGGAGGCATCTCGCCGTCCTGGGGCACGCGCGACTTCTCCGTGACGCCGGAACGGGATGAGGTTTTGTCCTTCCTTTCCGAATGCTCCGCCGCGTACGTAAACGGACTCGGCGCCGTTTTGTCTCACGGCAGGATGATACCCCCGCCCGAGATGGAATGCGGCACGGCTCCCTTCGGCTCAGATCTTCCCGAAATAATAATGACCGCGTGGGAATACGGGGGCGAAAAAACGGCGGTCCTCATAAATCCGTTTGACAAAGAGGCAGAAATAACGCTTGACGGCAGAAAACTCCGTATCGGCAGAAGAAGCGTTCTGACGGTAAAAACATAACGGAAACCGCCTGCAGGTCCGATCTTTATAAAAAAGGAGAAAAAAACGATGTGCGGCAGATATGCAATGAAACCCGTATCTCAGAACAGCCTTCTCGATAAGATACTTGAGCAGGCCGGCTTTGACGAGCCGCCCGGCGATATAAGACCTACTGATCCGGCGCCTATCCTCGTTTTCCTTGACGGAAAAATCAAGGCGAAGTACGCGTACTGGGGTTTTCCGTCACCCAACGACCATAACAGACCGGTAATCAATTCGAGGAGCGAAACGGCTGAAGGAAAGCGTTTTTTCAGAGAGGCGCTCCATAACCGCCGCTGCGTCATACCGGCTACGGGCTTTTACGAAT
>CACZOH010000241.1 GCA_902782785.1 uncultured Ruminococcus sp.
GTACTGTGTAAAATCGACTCCCTGCAATTTGGTTAAGTCTATTTTATTCTGCATAAGAAGCTCGCTGCAGAGACGCGCCTTGTCGCTTATCCCGAGGCTGTTTACGTATTTTATAGCATCTGCTATTTTGTCCTTGTCGCTTGCCGGCTCAAACGTAAGGCCGTTCAGAACGTTTACGTTTTTGTTTTTCGACTGCGCCTTTACGATTTCACTTTCATCCGTGCTGTTTATGATATATTCGGTCATGGCGCGGGTATATCCTACGTTCATAGTCAGGGTTATACCGGTCGTTCCGTTAACGGGGCGGATTATACCGACTATTTTTATTTTCTGCGCCGTCTTCAATATATCCTTAAAAGCTTCCGTACTGCTGCTTATACGCTCGAATAAGTCACCTTTTTTGACATATTTTTCGGCGGCGGTTACAAGATAGTACTCTTTTTCTTTTATCTGATCATACGTGAATTTGTGCTGAGGTACGTCAACGGATTCACCCTTCGCGATCTTTTGAGTGACGTCGTAATATTCCGACGCGGGTATAAGACCGAGACGGTAAAGATCGGTATACGATATTTCGTTGTTTTGGTTAAGCACCAGAACGACTTCGTCGTATTTTTCCGGCCATCTTCCGCTTACCGTCTCATAGCTTCTTTTTACTGCGTCGCTTACAAGCCCGTCGGACGACGGCAAAAGCTGTTCGTAGATCCCGGGTATCATACCGCTTGAGGAAAACTGCGAGTAAAAACCGGGCATATTGGAATTCGACGCGTTCGTATTTATAAGCGCTCCGTCCGAATCATAGGTATATACGCCGAAGTCAAGGTCGTAAATATACACTATACCGCTTCCGCCGATATATTTACGGATCTCACTTTCTTCGTTGTCGAGGTATTTTTTGAAGTCGGACAGATTGTTTGACGTGACGCTTGACGTAAATGCGGAAGCCGCCTGGAGCATCCTGCCGTTTGAATATACGGCGTCAAGATCGTGTTCTCCGTCGCTTTCGTTAATCGAGCTGTCAGATTTTATGACGCTGCTCAGATCTATCGTCTGCGCGTCTATCGTTATCGGGTACGAGGTCATCGTGCTTTTCTGTATATCCGTTATATAAGTGTTCACACCGTTAGACAAAGACATTATCAAAGCTATGCCGATTATACCTATTGAGCCCGCAAACGCCGTAAGCACCGTCCTCGCTTTCTTTGTCAGCAGGTTGTTGAAGCTGAGCGAAAGCGACGTCAAAAAAGACATCGATGATTTACCCATGTTCTTATGCTGCGCTTCCGTTTCACCGCCCGTTTCGTAAGGCATCGTATCGCCCGTGATCTTTCCGTCGCGTAGATTCACGATACGTGTCGCGTATTTTTCCGCAAGCTCCGGGTTGTGCGTGACCATAACGACAAGATGGTCTTCAGCGACCTGTTTGAGAAGCTCCATGACCTGGATGCTCGTTTCCGTATCGAGCGCGCCCGTAGGTTCGTCGGCGAGAAGTATCTCCGGATCGTTTACAAGAGCCCTCGCTATCGCAACACGCTGCATCTGACCGCCTGATAACTGATTTGGCTTTTTATGAAGCTGATCTCCCAGACCAACGTCGATAAGCGCCTGAGTCGCTCTTTTTTTGCGCTCCTTTTTTGATATACCTGAGATCGTAAGCGCAAGCTCTACGTTTGACAGAACGTTTTGATGAGGTATCAGATTATAGCTTTGGAAAACAAAGCCTATCGTATGGTTCCTGTAAGAATCCCAGTCTCTGTCTTTATATTTTTTTGTCGATATCCCGTTTATGATAAGATCGCCCGTATCGTACCTGTCAAGTCCGCCTATGACGTTCAAAAGCGTCGTTTTACCGGAACCCGACGGACCGAGTACTGCGACGAACTCGTTGTCGCGCAGATCGAGACTCAGATCGTCAAGCGCGCGCTGAACAAGATCGCCAGTTTTATACGTTTTGCTTATATTCCTTATTCTAAGCATATTATTCTCCCGAATCAAACATTGTATCAATGATATCATACAAATAAAAACTGAAAATTAATGTATAATGTACCCGTGTAAAGTTAAAGTTAATTTTGAATGTATTGACAAACGCTGAAAAAACGTGTATAATGAATCCATAAACCTGCAGGGAGTTCATTATGGAAAACGGAAAACCGAAAGCGCCGCTCATACTTTTTATTATTTCCTGCGGTCATTTTACCGCGTCGATCGTTTTTCTGATTGCCGGTATCATAACGCTGCACGGAATTCTTAACACGGAATGGCATTTGAGTTTGTTGGGTCTGATTGCCATGGCGTTTGTACAAAGCGTGGTTCTTTTATTTTTCATATTCGGTCTGTTCGGTACGTCGTTCGTCTCCTCCGTTCTTTCTCTGCTCTCTGCGAAAAAGGATCCGGGTCGCTTCAGGATACCCGGTACGGTTATATGCATAATATCGTCTGCTTTGTGTGTTTTATCTTTCTTGTCAATCGTTGGGATAATAATTTTTATTAAATAATATTTCGGAGAATGGTATGAAAAAAATATTTTTATTCATTTTGACTTCGGTTTTGTTTTTCAGCTGCCTTTTGATTTTTATATCTGCTGAAAGCGGAGACGTCAACGGAGATAAATCCACAAATAACAAGGACGTAACCGCTCTGTTCAGATACGTTTCCGAAGGGGGAAATATTGACAAGTTTGCATCGGATCTGAACGGTGACGGACGAATTAACAATAAGGACGTCGTATCGCTTTTCAGGTACGTAAGCGGCGAATCTCTGCCGGAGGTCGATTATGCCGATACTTTCACCGTTTCACACGTGTTCGGCAACGGAATGGTATTACAGAGAAACGAGCCTGTAAGAATATGGGGCTGGGCTCCGGACAGCGAAAACGGTAAGATTATCCGCGCCGGATTCGCCGATCTTTACGGCGCCGCAAAGATAGAAAACGGCGAATGGATGATAACTCTCGACGGTACACTTAAAGAAAACACGGTCGGTCAGACGCTTTCCGTATTGGGCAAAAGCGTCGAGACCAGGTATAACGACGTACTTGCAGGCGACGTATATTGGGTCGTCGGTCAGTCAAATATCGCTTATTCCGTACAGAATATAAAAAACGAGCCTCTGTCAAACTCCAAGGGCAGAAACGTCAGTATGTCGAACGATCTGCTTATAAGGCTTAATAGAAGCTGCTACTATGAAGATGCGCCGGGACTTCCGCAAGGTACGAACGACGTTAACAAAGACGCCGTTCAGAAAAGAGGCTGGGAGTATCCGTCGCAGGGTGCGCTTAAGTTTTCCGCCGTAGGATATTTCACCGCGTATCAGCTTTATCAGAAGCTCGGCGGAACCGTTCCGATAGGTATGATAGAATTTGATGGAAACGGTCTCGCGCTTCACGCGTTTCTGCCGAA
>CACZOH010000242.1 GCA_902782785.1 uncultured Ruminococcus sp.
CTGTTTTCATTCCTTTTATCTTCATATTTGAAAGACCTGTTTTTCTTAAGCGCAGTATGCAGAAACTCATCAAACCCGTCAGACGAATTGTCAAAATGCATCGTCTTACCGTCCGACGTCTTTATAGTGTAATTGCTTTTTGATATGCCGACGGTAAACCCTATGAAATCCGAATACGAATATTCCCTTTTTCTTCCGAACATTGTAGTATAAACACACCCGTGCTCGTCATATACGCAGTCGCAGTTTGACAATGCAAGAAGCGGAAGTCCGAGAAGCAGTAAAAAGAACAGATGAACCAGCAAGAAATCAACGGTAAATATCTCGTTTAAAATAAATAGTACGATAGTCCCCGACCCATACAATATTGAAAGAATAATAAACACATAAAACGCTTCCGCCGGAGGCAGAACGTGTTTTTTACCGTCCTTATTCTTTTTTGGACGCATAACGGCGGCATATATTGAAAAAGCGATGACAGCCGCGGAAATGATATAACATAAGATTTTCATTTAAAAATGTTCAAAAACCCCCGTCGGTGTGTGAGGAAACGCGCGGAAAAAGTCCGCGCAGTCTCCGTTTACCGTAACGCCGTCCGCGTATGCGGCGTTATATTCGTTATAATTGCCGTAGCCGCAGACTATCTGCGTAAACGGCGCGACCGTAAGCGTTATATCCGCTTTGCCGTCCGTGCGCCTTACCTCGCATTTTCCGCCGCCGTATTCCACACGGAAAACGCCGCCCGCCGACGGCAGAGCATCCGTCACCTCAACCGTAAACGCGCCTTCTTTATCCGGGTAGACGTTTTTTTCAAGCAGTTTTTTCGTATCGAGCGCCCTTGCCGAAATATCGGGAAGTATTTTATAGCTCGTACGGACGTAATTGCGGAGCATCATATCGACCTCGGAGCAGAGCGAGCAGTCGTACAGCTCGGCGCGCTCGTATTCTCCCTCAAACATACGCAGAAACGAGAAGACCTTTTTAAGCGCCCCGGGGCTCGTATACGCAAGCTCGTTCACCTTGAGCACGGTGTTGACGTAATTGTTTATATAAAGCGATTTGCTGCCGGATAATACGACGTACGCGGCGGGCTTTCCGTTTTCATAATAAATATACGCCTGTTTTCCGCCGCCCGTATAGTGACTTCCGTCGTATCTCGGCAGAAGCAGGTTTCTCGACTTCCCGAATTCTTCGTAGACGCTTATCATATCGGAAAGCTTCGTTTCGTCATACGGTACGAACTCGCATCCGCGCGGTTCAAAATCCAGCTCACGCAAAGGAAAGCTGACGATAAGATGATCCGCGACCCTCTCGTATCCGAATTTTCTGTAATACGAAAACAGAAACGGGTGGAGCATTCCGAGAGCCGCGCCCTTTTCCGCCGCGTATTTGTGCATATGATCAAACATACGCCGGACACAGCCCCTGCGTCTGTTTTCAACGGGCGTCTCGATACCGCAGGCGAGCATAACGCTGATGCTCCCGCCGGCAAAAGCGCATTCCGTAAACGTAAACGAGCCGCCGGAAAGCCTGTTTCCTCCGTCGCCGTTCACCGCGACGGAAAGCGTTTCCCCGCGCGGAAATTCCGTGCGGGCTGTTATCATCACGTTTTCCATTATCTGAATTTGATTTCTATACCGTCTTTTTCCGGCTCGAATTTCGTGAGCTTTATTCCCGCGGCGCCGAGCATACGGCGCGAGGCGATGAAGGACGGCGTTCCGTTGTATTTGTCCGACAGATATATCACTTCCTTAATACCCGCCTGGATTATGGCTTTTGCGCATTCGTTGCACGGGAAAAGCGCGACATAAAGCTTTGAGCCCGCCAGATTCCTGCCGCCGGCGTTAAGGATGGCGTTCAGCTCCGCGTGGACGACGTACGGATATTTCGTCTCCGTCTCTCCGCCCTCTCTGTTCCACGGGAATTCATCGTCCGAGCAGCCGCGCGGAAAGCCGTTGTAGCCCGTCGATATAATGCGCTTGTCGTCGCCGACTATACACGCGCCTACCTGCGTGTTCGGGTCCTTGCTCCGCATGGAAGCGAGCACCGCCACGGACATGAAATATTCGTCCCAGCTTATATAATCAGTCCTTTTCATCCTCTTTTTTCTCCTTGTTTTTTTTACTGTTCAATATGCTTTTTACGGATATGAAAACGCAGAAACCGACGATAAGGGCAGCAGAGGTCGAAACAAGAATTACGAGCGGAACGCTCACCGCGCCCGTCTGTCCGCTTACCGCCCCGGTTTCCGTTTCAGTCTGTATTGCCGGGACCGCATTTTCCGTTTCCGTCACCGTTTCGGTCTCCGTTTCCGTTTCCTTCTCCGTTTCGGTTTCGGTCTCCGTTTCCGGCTCCGTCTCCGCGTACTCCGGCTCCGGCGCGTCATAGCCTTTTTTTGTCAGAAAAACTATGTTGTGTATCAGATACGTCTGTTTTTTCTGCGTGTATGCCGTAAGGTAAACGGGTCCGCAGTACGCAGTATCCGTCAGATCAACGGTTATCGCGGATCTGTGAAGATAACCGTTTTTTCCGTTTTTGATCTTCGTATGCCCTATATCGGCAGAAAGATCCTCATCAGATCCCTCGCCGCCGTAAATATGTCCGGGATCACTGACAAGTCCTATATATGAGGTTATACCGCATTCGTCGCAGTCAAAATCCGCCGATACGGAGTATTCTATGCAAACGCTTGAGTATTTAGACAGGTCAACGTTTCCGAGAGACAGATATTTCCCCGTTTCTCCCGCGAAAACTCTCCACGATACGCCGTTGTTGTATCTCTTTTTTATGCCTTTGAGCGCGGAAATATCGACAAAGTCGGCGGTATTTACTTCTTCGTCGTAAACATATTTTCTGACCGCAAGCTCCGAGCCGTCGGGATAAGGACAGCTGTCCGGCATTCCGTCAAACACCGGTATGAGGAAGGAATACGGCAGATCGAGCATTTTGTTTTCTTTGAACGAGTTGTAAAACGTCGTCGCAACGTTCGTCGAGCCGTGTACGCTCTGCATATACTGTCCCCAGAAATTGCGCGAGGAACGCGGATCTACGTTGAATTTCTGAAAATACGGCGTGTTCTGATAGTCGTTTATATACGTGTTCGTCGCCTTGAACGCGCCGCCGTATATCGCCTTCCAGCGCGTGTTCCACGACGCGCCGCCCCATTCCCTCGACTTTTCGGGCGTGCCCTTTTTCGCCTCGTTCATGCCGCCTAAGTAAATGGCGAAATATCCGGTGCCCGCCGCGCCGATGTTGAAATAGTTATATAAGCCGTTATACGCTTTAAGCTGCGCTTCCGTATAACCGGACGTCGGCGCTTTTATCAGATGTCCGTTCTCCGAGCCGGTTATCCTGTTCGAATAGTAATACCAGAGCTTATCGCCGCAAAGACCGTTGATAAGCGAGCTGTTGCCCGACGTTCCCTGCTCCGCTCTTACTCTCGCGGCAAGATAAACGGGCGAGGCGCCGAGCTCTTTGCCTGTGTCGTAGAAGAACCGGGCGTAGGTCGTGTCCGAATACTCGCCGTCAAGCTTTTTATTCTCCATGAACGTGCCCTTCAGCGCCGCCTCGACGGCTTCGAGCGTCACGCTGTCGCTCCATTTCAGATCGTAGAACTGGAAGATCTGCTGTTCGTCGATGAAGTTGCGCGGGTCCATGAAATACCCGACAGTCGCGCGCGACGCCTTCCACCAGCCGGAATCGTACTGCTCGTAGCTTGAGAGATCGCGCAGCTTTATGTAGTCGTTTCCGTTCGGGACAAGGCTGCGCTTCGGATTGTCCTCCGTTTCCATATATAAGATATAATCCCACGTATACCTGCCGCCGGAAAGCTTTGTAACGTCAAGCGGCTCGAAAGTCCATTCCGGGTGTTTTTTATGAAGCTTCGCCAGCTTTTCCGCGTAATCCGACGGAAAGCCTTTTTTCTCAAGCTCCGTCACGTACGCGTCCTCCGCCGCGGCGGGCGTACAAAAGGCGATCGCGGAAAGCGAAAGCGAGGCGAGAAATACCGATATTATTTTTAAAAACGATCTCATATCCTATCTGTCTCTTTTCAGAAATCTTACGAGGTCTGACGCGGACGGAACGGACGTAACGTCGCCCTTGTTCGACGACGAATACGCGTAAGCCGCCGCCGCGCATTTGACCGCTTTTTTCACGCTTCCGCCCGTTTTCATATACGCGGCGACGAACGTTGCGCCGTAAACGACGGAGGAGCCGGTCTCGTCAAGATACGTGGACGGATAATCCCCCGCCATTTCGTGGTGGAGCCCGTCGTATATGAAGGTCCCTCTGTCCGGCAGGCGTATTATATAGTATTTCGCTTTTATATGCGACGCGAGCGCCATTGCGGCGGGCAGGAATTTGTCGTATTCGTCGGGGTCGACGCCGCAGTACGATGCGACCTCCGACTGGTCGAATATCACCGCCTCAAAGCTTGACGGTATAACCTCCGCTCCGCGCGCGGCAGGAGCGCACGGGTGCCAGAACACGGGAATGCTTTTCGAGCGCGCGGTATTCACCGCGTATGACAAAAGCTCATAAGGAAGCTCGTTTTGTATATACAGAGCGTCGGGATATACCATAAACGACGCCTCGATATCTTCTTTTGTTATAAGCGCGTTCGCCGCGGGTATCTTCACGCGGCGCGGACCTCTGCCGCTCTCGCTTACCGAAAGATAAAGCCCGGTGCC
>CACZOH010000243.1 GCA_902782785.1 uncultured Ruminococcus sp.
ATGGGATTTGAAATACTTGCTTGTCAGGCCGCAGAGCTTGTTTATGAGATCCTTTGAATATCCCTCCGGCACGTATTTGCTCGACAAAACACCGTCGATGAGCATACGAAGCTCGGCGTCAGTGAATTCGCGTTCGGAGAGCCGACTTCCGGCGCGTGTCGATTCGATCTCGATGCCGGCGTCTTTCAATAGCTGTACGTTTCTGCTGACCGCCTTTCTCTCGAGCGTAATTCCGTATTCGTTGTCAAGTATCCTTATCAGATCCTCCTGCTTCAACGGATGCTTTTCATCGCTGTATCTCTGTAATATCTGTAAAATGCGCAAAAGCGCAAGTTTTTTATTTTCCAAACTATCCATCTTCCGCCTCCGGTTGTATATTATCATTTTTATTGTACCATAATAGGTACATAATGTCAATACGTGCTGAAAAATAACATATTATTTTTTACACGGTTTCTGTTATCAGAGCGGGTTCGCCTGCTCTTTTTTGTTTCCGGGAGAGTTTTATACTCATTTCCCGGTTTATTATCTGTATTAATTCAAAATCATAAAAATATTAAAATGTACTTGAAAAAATGAAAGAAATATGTTATAATTGATCAGTGTCTTTATTACACTTATCAAACCATAAAAAAGACTCTGAAACGGGTCGCATGATAGGAGGATAAAAAATGAAAATCATCAAAATCCAAGACGGAACAAACCTTACCGTAAAGCTTGAGGGAAGGCTTGACACCACGACAGCGCCGTCTCTTGAAACGGAGCTTAATTCCTGCATACCCGACGCGGAAACTCTCACGTTCGATCTGGGAGGTATAGAATACATATCCTCCGCGGGTCTTCGCGTTCTTCTTTACGCGCAGAAGAAAATGAGACAAAAGGGCGGAGTAAAGGTCAAAAACGTCACGAATGAGGTCATGGAAATATTTGACGTAACGGGATTTTCCGATATTCTGGATATCGAATAAATATAAATGAGGTCAGCAAATGGAAACGATCATTCAAAAGCTCCAGCAGTACACCAAAGAAGATCCGAACGCCGTTATTCTGTACGATGAAGCCCATTCAAACGGCATTTCCTACGCCAAGCTTGACGATATGTCCGGCCGTGTTTATGCTTTTCTCAAATCAAAGGGTATAGGCAAAGAGGATTTTGTCCTTATAAACCTGCCGCGCGGAATCCTTCCCGTTGTGGCTATGGTGGGTGTATGGAAGGCGGGCGCCGCGTGGGCGCTTGTTGAAGATACGTACGCTCCCGACCGTATCGCGTACATACGCGAGGACTGCGGCTGCAAAATAGAATTATCCGCCGCAAACTGGGATGAGATAATGCGTATCGAGCCGCTTGCGGGCTATGAGGAGACGGACGAGCACGACACCGCGTACGCAATATACACCTCCGGCACCACGGGCAATCCCAAGGGCGTTCTTCACGAATACGGCAACCTTGACCGCGCTATAGAATCCATCAAGGTCGGCGGCGTTATCCCGTTCAGCGGCAAGGACCGCCTTGCGACGCTGGCGCCGATGAACTTCGTCGCCACGGTCATAGTCATCCTGGCCGGTCTCAACGTTTTCCGCGGCAAGAACTTCATCGTTTCGTACGCCACGATCAAAAACCCCGCCGCGCTTGCGAAATTCTTCTTGACAAAGCGCATAACGATAACATTCCTGACGCCGTCGTACGTCCGTATGCTCGGTAACCAGACGGGACCGTTTTTAAGAATGCTTTTCGTCGGCTCCGAGCCTGCGAACAACATTTACAATAAAAACGTCGAGCTCATAAACATCTACGCCTGCAGTGAATCCGGATTTGCGGTCGGCGTTTTCCCGATAGACCGCTCGTATGAGACCTGCCCCGTAGGCAAGCCCGCGGTCGAAACGAGGATAATGCTCATAGGCGAGGACGGAAACGAAGTGCCGGACGGCGAGATAGGCGAGCTCTGCTTTGAAAACCCCTATGTAAGAGGATATATAAATCTTCCCGAGGAAACAAAAAAAGCGTTCGTTGACAGAGTGTTCCACACGGGCGACCTTGCGAGAAGAGACGAAAACGGAAACTACATCCTTCTCGGCAGATCGAACGATATGATAAAGATAAACGGCAACCGTATAGAACCCGCCGAAATAGAAGCCGCCGTAAAACAGGCGCTCGGCATAGACTGGGCGGCGGCGAAGGGTATAGAAGCGGGAGGCAAGAGCTACCTTTGCGCGTACTACACCGCGGACGTAACCGTGGATTCCGAGGCTTTGCGCAATGAGCTTCTGAAGCGTCTGCCCTATTATATGATACCGTCGTATTATATAAAAATAGACAAGATACCGCTGAAGCCGAACGGCAAGCTTGACAGAAAAGCGCTTCCGATACCCGACGCAAAGGATTTTGCAAGCGATTACGCCGCGCCGACGAACGAAACGGAGGAAAAGCTCTGTCTCGGTATGGCTAAGGTCCTCAAGCTCTCTCAGGTCGGTATACACGACGACTTCTACGAGATGGGCGGAGATTCGCTCGGCTCGATAGAGCTTATAACCGAATGCGACCTTCCCGGACTTAACGCGGGCATCATATTCCGCGGCAGAACTCCGGAGAAGATAGCAAAGCTGTACGAGGAGATACACAGCAAGGGCGACGGCATAGACGCCGACAAAAAGAACGAGGCCGCTATGCAGACGGAGCATCCGCTCACCGCGGAGCAGCTCTATATGATAGACTATCAGCTCTATACGCCCAATTCCACCATGTATAACCTCTTCTCAGTGATGAAGATAAGCAAGGAAATGTTCGATCTGAACAAGCTTGCAGAGACGATGAAGACTGTCATAAAAGCGCACCCGGCGCTTCTGACGACCTTCGGATATAACGACGACGGCGAGCTTGTCCAGCGCTATACGCCTGAGATAATGCCCGATATATACGTTGAAAAGCTGTCCGAATTTGAATTCAAATACGTCAAGGACACGCTTGTGTATCCGTTCAAGATCATAGGCGGAAGGATGTTCAGATGCCGTATATTCGAGACGGAAAAAGCGGGATACATCTACTTTGACGTACATCATTCACTGTTTGACGGAACGTCGCTCAAGGTCTTCCTCGGCGGCATAGCAAAGGCATATATGGGAATGCCGATAGAGACTGACTACTATTATCTGATGCTCAAGAACCGCGAGGAGGCGATACACACCGAATTCTACGAGGAGAGCAAGCGTTACTTCGAGGAACGCTACGACAACGTGGAATGGTCGAGCTATCCCGCGACGGATCACGAGTCGAGAGATAACGAGATGGGCGAGCTTTTCGCATCGCTTGAGATAGAACAGCCGCAGATGACGGCTATGGAGCGCGCATACAAGATCTCGCGCAACGAATTCTTCATCACCGTCGCGGCGCTTGCGATCTCCGTTTACAACAACAAGCCCGATATCAAGCTTTCGTGGATTTACAACGGCCGCGAGGACGCGGAGATGATGACGAGCGTAGGACTTCTGTTCCGCGATCTGCCCGTAGGCGTGCGCTTCAAGGATTCTGACACTTTGAGAAATGTGTTTGCGGACGTGCACGATCAGGTGCAGAAGGGAATAGAACACAGCTGTTATCCGTACGTTGACCTGCATAACCAGGTGGCGCAGGGCGAAAGCGCGTATCTTTTGTATCAGCAGGATATCCGCGATATGGGCGGACTCGAGGGCTTTGACATAGAGCCTGTCGACGTGCGTCAGAATCAGGCGGCGTCCCAGACGATACTCGACATGGAGATACTTGACGGGCAGGACGGTCTGCAGCTGATGATAGACTTTGCCGCAAGCCGTTATAACGAGGCGAGCATAGAGAAATTCAAGGATATCTACGTCAAGGCGGC
This sequence comes from uncultured Ruminococcus sp., assembly GCA_902782785.1. Lineage (GTDB taxonomy): Bacteria > Bacillota > Clostridia > Oscillospirales > CAG-272 > UBA1248. The sequence goes on from CACZOH010000243.1 coordinate 3,858, forward strand.
TCATGCGCTCGTAACGCATAACTCGCAGAAGGACGTGACAATCGGAGAGATCAAAAAGAGTATAAATGACAAAAAGACGTTCTTCTTTAACGTAAGAGGTATCTTCAGAAAGAAGAAATGATCATGACGGAATACAAGCCAAACCGTGAGATCAACGGCGATTACGACGTAAGCCGCGCGGCAAGGTGCCAAAACGGCATATTCGTCGGAAAAGAAAACGGGGGTGTGACCGCTTTTTGCGGCATACCCTTCGCTCTGCCGCCGGTCGGCGCGCTCCGCTGGAAGGAGCCTTCCCCCGTCGCGCCGTGCGATAAGGTTTACGAGGCGTATCACTTCGGTCCTTCCGCGATACAGACGAAGCTTTCCTCGGAGAGGGCGTCGTTTTACCGCCAAAGCGAGGACTGTCTGTATCTCAACGTATGGACGGCAGACGGATTTCAGGGACAGGCGCGAGCCGTGATGGTGTTCATCCACGGCGGAAACTACGGCTGGGGCGGCACCGCCGACCCGCTGTACGACGGGCATAATTTCGTTTCCGCACATCCGGATACGGTCCTTGTGACGACGGCGTACCGCGTCGGAGTCACCGGATTTATGGATTTTTCGGAGGTTCCCGGCGGAGAAGAGTATAAAAACAGCGGAAATCTCGGACTCCTTGACCAGATACGCGCGCTTGAATACGTAAAGGATAACATAAAGAGCTTCGGCGGCGATCCCGATAACGTTACGGTCTTCGGAGAGTCCGCCGGAGGCGGCAGCGTTTCGCTTCTGCCGCTGATCCCGAAGGCGAAAGGGCTTTTCCGGCGCGTCATCGCACAGAGCGGTTCCGTCGCTCTGACGTACGGCAGAGAGGAATGTCTGCCGCTGACGCGAGTTCTTTTAAAGGAGACGGGCGCAAAGAGCATGAAAGACCTGCTCGCTCTCTCCGAAGAGCAGTTGATGAAGGTGAACGAAAAACTCAACCCGAACAACAACTTCCCGGAGAGGGACGGCGTCACGCTTCCGCCCGATCTTTACGCGGCGTATGAAAACAAAGAGGCGTTCCCCGTCGATATGCTCGCCGGCACGAACGCCGACGAGCTCCGCTACTGGATACAGGACGTGGGCGGCCTGGTCCCGTACCGCCATATCAGCCACGTGCTTTTCAAAACTGTCCGCAAAAGGCTTGACGAAAGCGACAAAGCGCGCGCGGACGGCTTTCTCCGGATGCTTGAAAAGAAAGGCATGCGCGGTAAGGCCTGGCGCATAACCGAGTTTTTCAACGAGCTGATATTCAGACTGCCGGCGATAAGGCAGGGCGAGGCGCACGCGAAAAACGGGAACGGGTTTTATCTGTATTACTGGGATTATCCGTCGGCGCATCCGCATCTTAAGGCGTGTCACGCCGTAGAGCTCGCGTACGTGTTCAACAATCTGCACGATACGATATATACGGGCGACAACATAGACAGTGAGCTTGCGCGGCGCGTGCAGAATATGTGGGTGAGCTTCGCAAAAACCGGAGACCCGTCAGCAGACGGCGTAAAATGGGAGCCGTATACGGACAATTCGCATATAACGATGGTGCTCGGCGGAAAAATACGCCCCGAAAAGGACTGGCACGAGGATGAAAAAAAGTGTCTTGAACCGCTTTTGAAATATAATTTCAACGGCAATTCCATAGCTCCGTCAGTAAATCTGAAGCTTGTGGCGGCGATCACCGGCGTTATAATCTGCGCGGCCGCGGCTTTTATCCTCTGGTGGTTTTTAAGATAAAATCAGATACCGGATCAGCCGGCGTTTGTTATTGCAGGCAAAAAACCGATAAAAAAACGGACCCCCGACCGTTCTGCGGTATAGGGGGTCCGTCATATTTGTTTTATTCTATAACTCTTGTCCTTATGATATTATCTATCGCCGCTATCTTTTCAACGGAGGACTGCGGAAGGGAGCCGTTTATTTCGATTATCGTATAGGCGTTGTCGCCCTTGCTCTTGTTCACCATATTCGCAATATTCAGCTTTTCATCCGCTACGACCGTGGCGAGCTGTGCGACGATACCGGGGGTGTTCTTATGAAGCACGCAGAGTCTGTAATCTCCGCTGTGCGGAAGCGAAGCGTCCGGAAAGTTCACGCTGTTCGTTATATTTCCGTTCTCTATATAATCGCGGAGCTCGTGCGCCGCCATTACCGCGCAGTTGTCCTCGGATTCCTCAGTCGACGCGCCGAGATGAGGTATGGCTATGACGTTCTTCATTCCCGCCGTTCTCGCGTTCGGGAAGTCCGTAACGTACGTTTTGACCTTACCTGATTCAAGCGCTTCCTCAAGCGCGTCGTCGTCTACGAGCGCGTCGCGCGCAAAGTTCAGTATAACGACGCCGTCCTTCATCTGATCGAATTCCGCCTTGCTTATCATCTTCTCCGTAGATTTTGCGGGGTCGGGATTCTTGATGAGCGGTACGTGAAGCGTTATGAAATCGCATATCGCGTAAAGCTCCTCGCGCGTTTTCACGCGCTTTACGTCGCGGGATATATTCCACGCCGCGTCTATCGTGATATACGGGTCGCAGCCGTAGACCTCCATGCCGAAGTGACGCGCGGTGTTGGAAAGCGGACCGCCTATCGCGCCGAGACCGATGACGCCGAGCTTTTTGCCGCGAAGCTCGTGACCTGCGAATTTTGATTTGTTCTTTTCGACCGACTTTGCAATATCGGGATCCGCCGCGTTTTCTCTTACCCACTCAACGCCGCCGATAATATCGCGCGACGCCAGAAGCATACCGGCTATTACAAGCTCCTTGACGGCGTTTGCGTTCGCACCCGGAGTGTTGAAGACAACGATCCCTTCTTCCGCACAGCGGTCAACGGGTATGTTGTTTACGCCCGCGCCCGCTCTCGCTATCGCAAGCAGCTTGTTGTCGAATTCCATCTCGTGCATGGAGGCGGAACGGACAAGCACGGCGTCCGGGAATTTGAGATCCTCGCCGCAGATGTAATTGTTGTCGAATACTTCAAGTCCGAATTTGGATATCTTGTTTAAAAGTTTGATATTATACATTTTCTTTTCAGCCTTTCGGATTGTTTTTTGCGAATTTTTCCATAAACGATACGAGAGCTTCCACACCCTCCTTCGGCATGGCGTTATATATGGATGCGCGCATACCGCCGACGGAGCGGTGTCCTTTTATGTTCTTGATATCGTTCTCCGACGCCTCCGCGGCGAATTTCGCGTCAAGGTCCGCGTCGCCGGTGACGAACGTCACGTTCATCATCGACCTGTGCTCACGCTCGACCGGTGCGATATAATAGCTCTGACTGTCAAGATAATCGTAGAGTATCGCGGCTTTCTTTTTGTTGTATTCCTTCATCGCCTCAAGTCCGCCGAGACTGAGAAGCCACTCGAACACAAGACCCGCAATGTATATCGGATAGCAGGGCGGAGTATTATACATCGAACCGTTTTCCGCCTGCACCTTGTAGTCCATGACCGTGGGTATATCTTCTCTTGCGTGACCTATGAGGTCCTCGCGCACTATGACTATCGTAACGCCCGCGGGAGCCACGTTTTTCTGCGCTCCGGCGTAAATAAGCCCGAATTTCGATACGTCAACGGGTTCGGACAGTATGCACGACGACATATCCGCGACGAGCGGAACGCTGCCCGTGTCCGGTATGTAATTGTATTTCGTGCCGTAGATCGTGTTGTTGAAGCAGATGTGGAGATAATCCGCGTCCGCTCTTACGTCGTCTTTTGATATATGCGGAACGTACGTAAAGTTTTTGTCCTTTGACGAGGCAACGGCGACGGCGTCCCCGTATTTCTGCCCTTCCTTGAAAGCCTTGGTGGAGAACTGTCCGGACAGTATGTAATCCGCTTTTTTGTTGACCATAAGGTTGAGCGGTACGGACGCGAACTGAAGCGACGCGCCTCCCTGAAGAAACAGGACCTTGTAGTTATCGGGAATATTCATAAGAGTGCGGAGCGACGCCTCCGCGCCCGTGATTATTTTTTCATAAGGCTTGGATCTGTGGCTCATCTCCATAACGGACATACCGCTGTCTTTGTACTCGGTTAGCTCCGACGCCGCTTTTTCAAGCACGGGCAGGGGGAGCATTGAGGGTCCCGCGGAAAAATTGTATACTCTCACTTTCATATTTCCTTTCAAATTGTATGGTATTTACGATATTATATACAAAA
>CACZOH010000244.1 GCA_902782785.1 uncultured Ruminococcus sp.
ATAAGGCGTGACATTTTCTTCCTCCGGTTTACCGATCGCTCTGCTTTATTTCAAGCACGCGCTCAAGATTGTATTTAGCTATGAACTCCTCAAGGCAGAGGTTTTCCTCGCGCATTTTCGTTGCGGCGTATCTGCCGACGTAACGGAGCGTCCACGGACGGAAGCCCACGCCCGTCTCGTCCGTCTTGTCGCGGGGATAACGGATAATAAAGCCGTATTTGTACGCGTTGTTTGCAAACCATTTATACGTATTCGTGTTCGCGTACGTCGCGTCCTTCGGGTTGAAATACGCGTCGACGGACAAACCGAGCAGGCTTTCGTCAAGAGACGCGTTTTTCTCCTCCGAGTTTTCAAACGTGTGATAACCGCTGTAAACGTTGAAACGTTCAAAGCCCTCAACGCCGCGCACCTCGGCAAACATCGCTTCAAGCGCGCGTGCGGCGATACCGCGAAGAAGTATCGGTTCCTCCACGCTCTCCGCCTGTATCACAACGGGCGTCAGATCGTCGTATCTCATAGTCGCGGTAGCTCTGTGGTCCGCGTTTATTACGCTTATATAGCCGTAAATGTTTTCGGGATTTATCGCGTCGTAATAAGGCGTTACGTCTATTTTGTACGTCGCGTCCTCTATTTCGTCCGCGAGCGCGCTTTCATCAAGCCTGTCAAGCGTCGTGAACTCTTTCAGGCGGAACGTAACGGGCTCGTAGACCGCTACCGTGCCGGTTATCTTGTGATCGTATTCGTTCAATATGTTCTTATATACCTTCAACGACGCGCGGCTGTCCTCCGTCTCGGGCGTGTATTCAAATACGAGCCCGGTAGAATACGACGTGAAAAAGCTTGCGGGAATATACAGCTTTCCGTCCTTTTCGTACGTTTCCGACTGAAGGCGTATTTCGTTATTGTTCACTATCGCTCTGTTTGAGCTTTTGTAAAACAGGACCGTATCGTTTCCGTCGTCCGGGGAGATATATTTTATCTCGTCTCCCGTTCCCGTTACGGTGAAGCCGCAGAGATTGACGATATCGTTTCCGCAGACGTACAAAACGCCGTTTCTGATAAGGTCGTTATACGGCACGCGCACGGTGTCTGATACGAGACCGACCTGATACGATATGTTTTTATGATCCGCGCCGCGTCTGAAGCTGACTGCGAAAACAATGACGCCCAGACTGGCGGCGAAAACCGTCGCGGCGGCGGCGAACGCTATCAGCATATAGACCATAAACCGTGTAGCGCCCGCTTTCAGATTTGCCGAGCGCTCGGCTGAAAACAGTCTTTCCCTCTTCGGTCTCTCTTTTTTGTCTTTTTTCTTTTTATTCTTTTTCTTCGGCGCCTCGGGTCTTTTCGCCTCTATCCTTTTTCTGTCAGACGGTCTGTCGTTTTTATACGGTTTACCGTATTTCGGGTGTACTTTTTTCTCCTTTTTTTCGACCGCCGCGGCTTGTTTTTCTGCAGCGTCAGCGGGCTTTTCCGCTTTTTTCTTTATATTCTTTTTCTTAACTTTTTTCTTTTTTTCTTTCTTTTCGCGCTTCGGTTTCGGTTCTTTTTCCTCAAGCGACAGCAAAGCCGCCTCTTTAGCTTGTCTTTGAAGCTCCAGGGCGGCCTTCTTTTCCTCTTCCTCCGCCTTTATTCTTTCCTCTTCCTTTTCTTTTACTATGGATTTATGGCGATACATAAAATCAAACTCGTCAAACATTTCGTTTTCGACTTTGTTCTTCAAATATATCACCACCTTTCCGTCGGAATAAAGACGTTTTTATTTTTTGTACTTTTTTATAACTTCCTTTATATCAAAATCACACTCCGAAAGCAGATCATATGCTTTTTCGGGTTCTATATCAAGTATTTCCGCAGTTATATTCGCACACCTTGCCTTAAGCTTATCGTTTGTGGGTCTTACGCATATCATGAGATTTTCATAGACTCTGCCCGTTTTGATCATCGCACAGGTGGAGAGCATATTAAGAATAAGCTTCTGCGCTGTGCCGCTTTTGAGCCTTGTGGAGCCCGTTATCACCTCGGGACCCGTATCAGCCGACATTTTTATATCCGCCGCCTGATCTATCGGCGAGCCCGGAGTTGAGGATACGGAGCAGACGGTCGCGCCCGCCTCCTTTGCGGCGGCCATCGCGCCTAAAACGTACGGAGTTCTGCCGCTTGCGGCTATGCCGACAAGCACGTCGTGCTTTGACAGACCTCTTTTCTTTATCTCGTCATAACCCGTATCGTAACTGTCCTCAGCGCCCTCGGAGCTTTTGCGGAGCGCCTTGTCTCCGCCGGCTATTATGCCGACAACGAGCGTATCGTCAACGCCGAACGTCGGCGGGCATTCGCTTGCGTCAAGCACTCCGAGTCTGCCGCTCGTGCCCGCTCCGATGTAGTAGAGATGACCGCCGTTCTCAAAGCCTTCCGCTATTTTGTCTACCGCTTTCGCGACCTCGGGCAGTATATCGTCTATCGCGTCATACGCGCGGCGGCTCTCTTTATGCATCAGAGTAACCATATCGAGCGTCCGGAGCTTGTCTATATGCGTGGTGTTCGGATTTCTTTTTTCCGTGTTTATCTTATCTGTTTTTATCATATCAGAAATGTATTATGTGATAGTTCATTATGATGTAGGCGAAAACTATGGAAACTATCGACAACAGTTTTATAAGTATGTTGATCGCGGGACCGCTCGTATCCTTCAGCGGATCGCCCACGGTGTCGCCCACGACGCCCGCCTTGTGAGCCGGACTTCCCTTGCCGCCGTGATTTCCGCGTTCTATATACTTCTTTGCGTTATCCCATGCGCCGCCGGAATTGGACATGAATACGGCGAGCATAAAGCCGGTTATCGTCGCTCCGCAGAGCATACCGGTTATTCCGTCCGGACCGAGGATCAGACCTATGAGAATAGGCGCCACGACCGCGAAGACGGACGGAAGTATCATCTGTCTGAGCGAGCGTTTCGTGCAAATATCAACGCATTTTGCGTAATCCGGCTGAGTCTTGCCCTCAAGTATTCCGGTAAACTCGGAAAACTGTCTGTGTACCTCGCCGATTATGCTCCTTGCCGCTACGCCGACGGAATCTATCGTCATAGCCGCGAATACGAACGGGAGCATGGCGCCGAGAATTATACCGACGAGCGTGATCGGGTTGGTGATCTCGATTTTGAACGTGAAATCGCCGAACATATTTATTCTCTGCGTGAAAGCCACGATGAGCGATAACGACGTGAGCGCCGCCGAGCCTATCGCAAAGCCCTTGCCCGTCGCAGCGGTGGTATTGCCGAGCGAATCGAGCGCGTCCGTTCTTTCACGGACGGTTTCGTCCATTCCCGCCATCTGGGCTATGCCGCCCGCGTTGTCAGCGACGGGACCGTACGCGTCGGTCGCAAGCGTTATGCCGAGAGTTGAAAGCATACCGACCGCCGATATGGCTATACCGAACAGACCTTTGTTCATCCCTTCGGGCGTGAAGCCGCCGCCGGACATAGCAAACGAGGCGATTATGGATACGGCGATTATTACAACGGGAGCTATTACGCTCTTCATACCGAGCGAAAGACCGCTTATTATTATCGTAGCCGAGCCGGTCTCGGATGAGGAAGCCAGCTTCTTTGTGGGCTTGTACGTATCGGAAGTGAAATATTCGGTGAAGTAACCTATAAGCACACCGGCGGCAAGTCCCGAAACGACGGCGCCGTAGATGCCCAGGTTTTCCTTACCGAGAATGAAATATACGGCGGGGAAAGCGCACGCGGCAAACAGCGCGGCGGCTATATACGTACCGCGGCGCAGAGAGCCGAGCAGTTTTTTCTGATCCGTGCTTGTCCCGCAGCGAACGAAGAAAGTGCCTATGACTGAGCAGACGACGCCGATTACCGCTAAAATGAGCGGTATCATCATCTTGCCGAAAAGCGAGCCGCTGTCGGAATTACCGGGCGCGCCGAACGCTCCGAAAGCGAGCGCCATTGCTGAAATAATGGAGCCGACGTACGATTCGTACAGATCGGCGCCCATACCGGCGACGTCGCCCACGTTGTCGCCTACGTTATCGGCTATCGTCGCGGGGTTTCTCGGGTCGTCCTCGGGTATTCCTACCTCGACCTTGCCGACAAGGTCTGCGCCTACGTCAGCCGCTTTTGTGAATATACCGCCGCCTACGCGGGCGAACAGCGCCATCGTCGACGCGCCTATGCCGAACGTTATCATAGCGGACGATAACTGCGCGGGGTCAAGTCTGAAAGCGTATTTTAAAAGTATGAACCAGAGCGAAATATCGAAAAGACCGAGACCGACGACGACAAAGCCCATTACGGAGCCCGCCGAGAACGCAACGCGGAGCCCTTTGTTGAGGCTCGCTTCCGCCGCTGTGGCGGTCCTGCCGTTGGCGGACGTCGCTATCTTCATACCGAGAAATCCCGATAATCCGGAGAATATGCCGCCCGTAAGGAATGCAAACGGTGTGAAGCTGTTTATAAGTCCCTCTGCTCTTCCGTTCGGTTTTATAAGAGAAAGTATCAGTAAAACCGCGAAAACCACCGCAAAGAATATGCAGACGGTCTTATACTGGCGCTTGAGGTACGCGTTTGCTCCCTGTCTTATGATACCGGATAACTGTCTTACCCTGTCGTTTCCCTCATCGGCGCGTTTGACTTTATACGCGTTGTAACCTGCAAACAGAAGCGCGATAAGGGCGCCGACAGGCGCGATCCATATAAGATCCATATCTAATGTATTCCTTTCCCGTTTCTGTTATTATTCTTCGTTCTCCCAGTTGTGCCAAACGTCCGTGACGTCGTCGTTTTCATCAAGCTTCTCAAGAAGCAAGCCCATTTTTCTTATCTGCTCCTCGTCGGTGAGCGTTACGTACATCGACGGGATCTTCTCCTGCTCGGAGGAAATGATCGAATAACCCTTGGCGGTGAGCGCCTCCGTGACGGCGGTGAGATCGTCGGGCGCGGTCGTTATTTCAAAAGCCTCGTCCGTTACGTCAAAATCCTCGGCTCCGGCTTCGAGCGCCGCTTCCATAACGGCGTCCTCGTCTGTCTTGCCGTCGTTTTCGATTATTATCGTACCTTTATCGGAAAACAGATACGAGACGCAGCCCGTCTGTCCGAGATTTCCGCCGAACTTGTCAAAATAATGTCTTACGTCGCCGCCAGTGCGGTTTCTGTTGTCCGTCATCGCTTCGACGATAACGGCGACTCCGCCTATGCCGTAGCCCTCGTATGTCACCTTCTCGTACGCAACGCTGTCGGCGCCGGAGGCTTTCTTTATGATCCTGTCTATATTGTCGTTCGGAACGTTGTTGGCTTTAGCCTTTGCTATAAGGTCGCGGAGCTTGCTGTTCGATACGGGATCGGGTCCGCCCTCTCTTACGGCTATCGCCATTTCCTTGCCTATTTTCGTAAAGACCTTAGCTCTTGCGGCATCCGTCTTTTCCTTTTTATGCATTATGTTTTTCCATTTGCTGTGTCCGGACATCTTGAATTCTCCTTATCATCATATTTTTTCGGGGTGGCGGACGCATATAAGCTCAAGCGCCCTTGCAAGCACCTTGTTCGTGCTTTGCGTCAAAGCGAGACGCTGTGCTTTGAGCTGTTCCGTTTCCGCCGTCAGAACGGGACAGTTATGATAAAATCTGTTGTAATCCGCGCAAAGCTGAAGTACGTAGCGCGTGATTATCGAAGGCTCGTATTCGTAAAGCGCCTGATCGAACGTTTCGGGGAACAGCGACAGGGTTTTGCAGAGCGCGAATTCGTCGTCGTTCGGCGTGAATTCCTCCGCCCTGAAATCGCTGCATTTATGAAGTATCTGACACGTTCTCGCGTACGTGTACTGCGCGTACGGTCCCGTGTTTCCGTCAAAGTTCAGCGCGTCCTCGAGCACGAAGTTTATATCGCGCATACGGTTGGAGGAGAGGTAGTAGAAGACCACCGCTCCGACGCCGACCGATTCCGCAACGTCTTCCCTGCCCGCAAGCTCGGGGTTTTTCTCCGCCATGATCGCCGCGGCTTTGTCTATCGCCTCGTCAAACAGATCCTTTAAAAGCACCACGTTGCCCGTGCGCGTCGCAAGCTTTTCGCCGTTCAGCGACACGGTCCCGTACGGTACGTGGACAAGGTCCTTATACCATTCCCTGCCCATAAGCTCGAGCACCTTGAACCATTGAGCGAAGTGGAGGCACTGCCCTGCCGACGTAACGTATATGCACTTGTCAAAATCAAACGTGTTTTTGCGGTAGATCGCCGCCGCTATGTCGCGCGTGGGATACAAAGTCGAGCCGTCGCGCTTTAATATAAGGCACGGAGGCATTCCGTACGCTTCAAGATCGACGATAGACGCGCCGTCGTCAAGCGTGAGGAGATTTTTCTCCTTAAGCTCTTCAACTACCGCGGGCATTTTATCCGTGTAGAAGCTCTCGCCCGTGTAGTAATCGAATTCTATATCGAGCTGCTTGTACGTTTTCTTGTATTCCGCTATGCTTATCTCTATGAACCAGCGCCAGAGCTCCGTGATTTCCGGGTCGCCGTGCTCAAGCGCGGTGAACGCGGCGCGGGCTTCGTCGTTCAACGCCGGCTCTTTTTCCGCTTCCTCGTGGAATTTCACGTATAACGCCACAAGCTCGTCGATGCCCTTTTGTTCGACCGCTTCCCTGCTGCCCCATTTGCGGTAAGCGACGGTCAGCTTGCCGAACTGCGTTCCCCAGTCGCCCAGATGATTCACGCCGATACATTTGTATCCCGCAAATTCAAACATCTTTTTGAGCGAATGGCCTATGACCGTAGTACCGAGATGACCTATATGAAACGGCTTTGCGACGTTTGGCGAGGAATAGTCGAGCACGACCGTTTTTCCCGCGCCTTCACCGGAGGCGCCGTAAGGCTTGTCCGTATCCGCTATACTGTCGTATATGCTTCTGCAAAAGGCGCCGCGGTCGATCTTCAGATTGAGATAGCCGCCCGCCGCCTCCGCCCGGGCTATACCCTCGCACTCAAACCCCTCGACAAGCTTTGACGCTATGGCGGGAGGCGCCATGCGGAGCTCTTTTGAAAACTTGAAGCACGGCAGCGCAAGATCGCCCATCGTCTGATCGGGCGGATACGCCAGATATGATATTATTTCCGCTTCCGTCAGCGTGACGTCGGGTTTTATGCTCAAAAGCCCTTTATAGACCGCGGATGCAACTTTTTTCTTTAACGATTTCATTCGGATTTTGTCCTTATAATTTATAGTGGTGTTATATTATATACTAAAAAATAAAAAAATGCAAGTGTTTTTGCAAAATTTATTTATGTCAAATTGCGAAACATACGTATTTTTTGTAAAAAATTCTTGTAGAAGAGTGATAAAAAGCGCAAAAAAGGCGCTGAAATACAAGAACTGCCGCAGATGCGGCAGTCCGTGTCGTTATACGTTTATTTCATACGGTCCGATATTTCAGAGCGGATTTTTTCCGAAAATTCCGCCGGATCGAATACCTTGCCGTCTTCGACTCCGCACTTTTCCGCAAAGCCGTCGTCCGGCTCCGCTGCGGTCACGGTAAGTCTGAACTTTGCGCCCGATACGCCCGTATTGTCCTCACCGTCGGGCGAAAACTCCGTCACGCAGTCGTATATCCTGCCGTCAGCGTAAGCAAGCTTCTGAACGCAGGAAAAACCGCATTCGCCCGAAGCTATATCCTCCGCTTTAGTTTCGGAGAAGAATTTATCCATGGCGTCGGACAAAACGCCGTCGAGGCTGACGCCGGAATACTCCTCGAATTTTTTCAGGTTTTCCTCACCCGTACATTCCGTGACCGCGGCTTTTATCTCCGCGATGATCTCGTCCTTGCCCGCTTTTACGGCGTCGAGAACGTAGATCACAAGGTCGCGCGCGTCTTCCTTTGTGTATTTCACAACGTACGGATAGTTTTCCTCCGGCTCGAGCTTCTCCGCCTTTTCGTAAGTGGTCTGCTCCGCCGAATCAAGTATGTCCGTGAGCGTCGGCAGCTTGTTTCCGGGAAGCTTAAGCTTTATGAATTTGCCCGACAGCTCGCCCGACAGTTTTGAAAAAGGATTTGAAAGATGTATTTTTGATATTATATCGGGCGTATAGCTTTCTTTCGGGATGCCGTCTTCAAGCATTTTTTCAATGGCTTCGGGATCGATCCCGCATATGAAACCGGATATATCATCATAATCAATAATGCCTGAAAACAGTTCGCCGGGATCTGTTTTTCCGGGATCTGTACCGTATATTCCGATCTCACCGTCCGGGACGCCGAGCTTTGATAAAAACTCTTTTATCATATCGATCCGGTCCTGTCCGGTACCGTTTTCAAAAGGATCAAACGGCGCGCTCTCCCCGGGCTCGGTATATGTCCGGTATCCGCCTCCGAACGGAACGGCGCTCAGAAGTCCGCTCAGATCGGAAAGATCAAGCTCCGGGATCTTAAGATAAATATCGCCGCCGTATAACCTGACGCAGTCCTTTTGCGTCTTAACCGTATCGTTTTTTTCAACGCTTACGGAGAAAACGCCGCTTTTTGTTTCGGGATCGTACGTTCCCTCAACCGTGGTTTCAGATATATTCCCGTCGGCGCCGGTATCGACGGTCGCGGTTATGTTTTTAAGTCCGTTTTCTTTTATAAACGCCTTGCCCGCCTCGTTCGCTTCCCTGAAGGTCAGCGGCTTGACGGCGCATCCGGCAAAGCACGCGAGAAGCATTACGACGCATACCGCGGCGCAGATCATTCTTTTCATCATTCTGAATATCCTCCGTGAATTTATGCAGAAATCATACTATAAAAATACGTACAAATGTCTGACAGTATGTAAAAATCCTCCGTTTTATTCTATACCGTTGAGCGCTCCGCAGTCGAAAAGCTCTAAGAAAGCGTCGAGAAACTCCGGGTCGAACTGCGTTCCGCGCCCCGCGACAAGCTCCCCGCGTATTATGTCGAGCGGAAGGCCCTTGCGGTAAATACGGTCGGAATGCATCGCGTCGTATGCGTCCGCTATGCTGACTATACGCGCGTTGACGGGTATATCCGTACCGGAAAGCCCGGACGGATAGCCCTTTCCGTCATACCTTTCGTGATGATAGCGCGCGGTTTCAGACGCGCTGAGAAGCTCCTTCGCCTCCGACAGAATATTGCCGCCGATCGTCGTATGCGACTTTATGACGTCAAATTCCTCGGGCGTGAGCCTTCCCGGTTTGTTCAGGACCTGATCGGGAACGCCTATTTTTCCGATATCATGCAGAAGCGCCTCCCTTCGGAGCGCGGAGACCTCGTCGTCGCCGTAACCGAGCTTTTCGGCGAGCGCGACGGCGTATTTTGCCACGCGTAAGGAATGACCGTTTGTATATTTATCCTTGGCGTCTATCACCTGCGCGAGCATGAATATCGTTTCCTCGTTCAGCTCCTCCAGCCTGTCCGCGCGGTCTCTTGCTATTTTAGTCTGTTTTTCAACTTCCTCATTCAGTTTGTTTGTATGCTCTATCTCAAACAGCGCCGTTCTGTGATACTGTATCATCGCTATCGCCGTGAATATCGCTATACTTGCAAACATAATCGGAAAGCGGAGCATGAATATCGGGGTATATACGCCGACGGGCAGAAGATCCTTTACCGGCGTAAAGAAAATGACGGAAAAGAAAGCAATATAATACACGGACAAAAGGATGCCGTATTTTACCGACACGAAATAGCACAGACCGATAGGCAAAAGAAACGACCACAGTATCGCCGTGCCGTCAGCCGCGCCGGTTATCGCGTAATAAGTGAACGCAACGGCGCAGAATATCGTCGGTATAATTATGGCGATCTCCCGCTTTTTGAACACGCCGGCGAGGATACCGCAGCCCGCGCCGCCCAAAAACGTGGCGATGGACGGTATCAGCATGGACCATTTGCCCGTGACTATGTCGATGATTATGAGAACGAAACCGAGTATGGCGGTAAATACCGATACCGCGGTAAGCGCTATCAGGTTGTTTTTAAGACGCTTACCGACGTATATGGGAGTACTGAGAGTTTTCCAGAGGTCTATTAAATACTTCATAGACCCCTTGCAAGAAGGATGCCGTCGGCGAGCGTTTTCATACCCTTTTTGTCGGGATGGATACCGTCAAGCGCGTCGACCGGCGCCGTATTTTTATTTGCGTCCACGAATAAGCAGTTTTTTTCACCCGCGACCTTTTTTATACCCGCGACGTATTCGTCAAGATGTCTGCCGCCTAAACAGTACGGGAATTCCCAGCCCTGCTCTCCGCGCAGAGTCGAAACGGCGGGAGAGATGCACCAAACCTCCGCGCCGGGATAATGCTCCTTAATGCGGTCAAGCATTATGCGGTAGGCGCCGCAGAAGGACTGACGCTCCTCCATATCGCCCTCCGCCTCTATCGGCGTGCCGGAAGCCCAGTCGTTTACTCCCATGTATATCATTATAACGTCGGGCTTTATATCGCCGTCGCCAAGAAGCGACATCCTCTCGTCAAGATACGCAAAGCTTCCGGGCGTGAATTCCGCGTGATAGCTGACGGTACTGCCGGACCATGAATTGTTTTTCAGCAGTCTGCCGCCGAGACGCGATATGATCTGTCCCCACCACGTATCCGTCCAGCTTTCAATGCCGGCGAGCTTTTTGTTGTTCTCCTCGTAATAGACGGCGTAACCGTCGGGGATATAGCCGATAAGCGTGCTTATCGAGTCACCGACGACGGAAAAATATTTATCTTTGCAGTCCATAATAAGACCCCCGTTTTTTATTTTTTTGCATTATATCATAATTTTATTACCATGTCAAGTAATATTAAGATATAAGAATACCGCAAATCATGCAAAAAAGATGTCGGCGACATCTTTTTGCGCTATTTCCGATCCTTGATTATCGTATCGCTGTAAAAATTGTATTTGACCGTTCTGTCCGATTTTGTCTTGTATAACGCCAGATCGGCTTTTTTGAATATTTCGGAATAATTCTTCTCTTCACCGTGATACAGCGCGATGCCGATGCTGACGCTCATTTTTCTGTCGGGATCGGGTATTATGACCCGCTCCGCCGCGCCTTCAACTATACGCTTCGCCGTTTTCTCCGCCGTTTCAGGATCGTTCGTATCCTTGACGAAAACGATGAATTCATCTCCGCCGAAACGCCCGGTTATCTCCCCTTCGCCGAATTGTTCGCCAAGAAAAGCGCCGAACTGCTTTATCACGCTGTCGCCCGCGTCGTGACCGTAATTGTCGTTTATGGATTTGAAGCGGTCAAAATCAAGCAGAAGCATGATTCCGCTGTTTTTGCTCTCGTCCTCCAGATATTCGTTTATAAGCCTTGTAAGGGCGGCTTTGTTGTGCAGTCCCGTCAGCTCGTCCGTGTCCTTCTGAATGTTTATCTTTCTTCGCAGGACGAACTCTTTGATACGTATCGAATTGGCGATAATATGTATGAATATGCCGACGACCGTAAACGGTATGATGTTCCCGCAGTCTATCCTCCATATCTCCAAAGGCTTTACTGCGTGCATCCAGATGAGGAAAACGGTCGATGCCGCGGTAAGCTCAATAGCCATAAAATACGGCTTGTCTATCATGAACATGGGCGTTATTATGATGAACGCTATGAACGTGACGGCGGGTGTGTTGGGATTGTTGCTTGAAAGAAACGCGCCGAAGAGAAACAAAAGCGATATCGAAAGATAAATGATGAACTGGGCGACAAGCGAATACTTTTTCAGCGCAAAGAAGAAGCACGTGCCTCCTATCGAATAGATAAGCCCGCTGAGATAAAACACTCTGTTGACGGCCATTATATCGACAAAGAGCGAAAAGATGAACAATACGAGAAATACAAAGGTCATCATACAGTGAAGAACGCGCCAGACCTCGAAGTTGGAGACGTAAGCGTCCCTTTTCAGCGCTTTGTATTCTTCTTTTTCTATTCCGCAATATAAAAGATAATTGCGTACCGTCCTTAAAAATTTCATTTTGACCTCTTTACCGTGCGCGGTGCGATTCGTTTTACGGCGGAGCATTCTTTCACGCGGCGAAATAACATCGCCTGCGTTTTTATTTTATCATACAATATATGATTTGTCAAGAGGCAATAAACGGACGCTGCGGTTTTTGGCGCCGCTTCATACGTTCTTTACATTCACGGAAAGCTTTTTTATTTATTTTATAATAAATATTATCCCGTCCGTACTTGACTTTTTTGTCTGAAAGTGGTATTATAATGGAGTATTGTCGGATTTTCTTCTGCATAAAGAAATTTCCCGAATGAAACGGAGAAAAAATGATTCTTGAGAATTTTGAAAATATAGTAACGCTGCTCTGCACTATAGCCGGGCTTATATATTGCGTATTCAAATACATAGAAGGTCCGAAGCGCGGATACCGGTATCTTATCGTCTTCTTCCTTGCCAATTTTCTGAGCGAATATTACTGGACGGTATACCAGCTTATCATGTATTCGTCGCCGGACGTATCGGAATTTGCCGCTTATCTCGGCTGGAACGTCGGTTTCCTCATGCTTACGCTCGCGGTATTTTTCATGCGCAAAAAAGAGGTGCGGCGTTATTTCAACCCCGTCATACTTCTGCCCGTTCTTACGAACGTGCCGCAGTTCATCCTTTACATCCAGTACGGCGGCATTCTCAACAACTGCTGGGAGGTCGGAGTCACAACGGTATGTATGGTGTTCTGTCTGCAGGATCTGATGTACTACGCCGTAAAAAAGAAGGAACGCAGCGGCTTCCCCCTCTTTTCCCTTCTCGTATTCATATATCTCATTCTCCACTACGGAATGTGGACGTCGTCGTGCTTCTCGTGGGAAAACGATTTTTTGAACCCGTATACGTACTGCTCGTTTGCATGTCCGATAATATGCGTCTTCTTCGCGTACGGCGCAAAAAAGTTCTATGAAGCGAAAAAGCCCGCCGGTGAATCGGAGAACGCGTCGGAGCTGCGGCTCCGCGTGCTGATGCAGGCTGTCGTTTCCATCATAATCGTCGGTATAAGCGTCGTCGGCTTCTTTATAGCTTACGGGATCAAAAACTCCCTTGCGGAATCCGGCAGCATTGAAGGAAACGAAAACAAGCTCGTTATCTTTCTTTTCGTGATTTCGGCGATACTTATTCTTCTCATCCTCGCGCTCGTGTACTTTATGACCGTGCGTTACAGGCGTATCCTCGCGCAAAGCCGCAAGATGAACGAGGGAAAGCGCGGCAGAATGAATTTCATCTCCACTATCGTGGTCATGCTTGTGCTTATGGTCTTTGCCGGCGTTTATAACAACGTGATACTGTATAACGCCTCCGTCGTCAGCGTTTACGAGGACGGTGAGGAAGCGATAAAAACGACCGCCACCGAACTTGAAAACTATCTTTCTGTAGCCGTTACTACCCTGCGCGTCACCGCGGACAGCGTGGATCTGCTTGAGAAAAACGGAAGCTCGGTCGAGGAGATCAGAAAATTCATAGTTGATCAGACTACCATGCAGGCGCAGCAGTTTGACGAGAACTTTACCGGTTTGTACGCATACGTAAACGGCGAATACCTTGACGGGCTTGAATGGGTGCCGCCCGAGGGATACGATCCGACGGAAAGAGACTGGTATAAGATAGCCGTTGGCGCGCGCGGCAAGGTCGTTATAGTTTCACCTTACGTGGACGCGCAGACGGGCTCCGTCGTCATCACCGTTGCAAAAAGCATAGCCGGCGCGGACAACAGCCTTACGAACGTCGTGGCGCTCGACGTTATCGTAAACCACATAAAAGAGCTGACGCAGGCGGTCGAAATAGCCGGAAAAGGCTACGGTATGGTCGTAAATACGGACGGCTTCATAATCGCACACAAAACCGAGGACTACAACGGCGGAAACCTTAAAGAAATATACGGTGAAGAGCTCCTTGACGTCATAATGAACGAGAAAACCGGAAAAACGAACGCTATGATAGACGGCGAAAACTGCACGCTTTTCATAGCTCCGGTAATGGATCAGTGGCGCTCCGTCATAGTCATCGGCGATACGGAGCTTTTCGGCGATACGTATTCACAGCTCGCCGTCAACATAACGGTTTCGACCATCACGTTCTGCCTGATCGCCTTCTTCTACTATATAGGCTACAAGAACGAACAGCTCAACGCCAAAAGAGTTGAGGAAATGACCATTCAGGTCGTCAGCGCGCTCGCCGCGGCGATAGACGCCAAGGACGACTACACGAAAGGCCATTCGTCAAGAGTTGCGGAATACGCGCGCATGATAGCGGCAAGATCCGGCTTCTCAAAGGCGGAGCAAGACGAAATATATATGATGGGACTGCTCCACGACGTCGGAAAGATCGGCGTGCCGGACGAGGTGATAAACAAACCGTCAAAGCTTACGGATGAAGAATTTGAGCTTATCAGGCGTCATCCCGTCATCGGCGGAAGCATACTCGGAAGCATCAAGGAAAATCCGAGACTTGCGACGGGAGCGAGATGGCACCACGAACGCTACGGCGGAGGAGGTTATCCGGACGGTATATCCGGAGATCAGATACCGGCTGAGGCGCGTATAATCGCCGTTGCGGACGCTTACGACGCAATGACGAGCAGACGCAGCTACCGCGGCGTTATGCCCAAGGAAAAGGTGAGATACGAGATAGAGCACGGAATGAACACGCAGTTCGATCCGCGTTTCGCCAAGGTAATGCTTGCAATGATGGATGAGGACAAGGATTACACCATGAGGGAAAAGACCGATTGAGCTTATCCCGGTTTTATAAGCAAAAAACATCTTAATAAAAAAATCACGGTGCGGCTGTATGCCATACCGTGATTTTTATTTTTCAGCGTCAATCGTCCGGCAGATGCAATAATCCGTCGCGGGCTTACGGCGTTACGACGCGGACCTTTTTCATCACCGAACCGTTTTTTGTTCCCGCCGAGGCGTAGACGTTTTCTCCGTCAAAGAAGATCCCCGTCCACACGGATGACTCGCCGTCCGGCGTGCTGAATATGTTTTCGGACGGCGTAAACGATTTTTCCGTCAGACTGTGAACGTCGCTCCCGTCCGAAACAATGAATTTCATAACGCTTGTACCGTCGCCCTTGACAGTCGCGTTTTCGTCCGTCTGGAAGCTGATGAGAAGCCTGCCGTCCGGCAGATAAACTACGCCCGGCGCCGCCGCCTTTGAATCGACGTTTCTCGGCGTGTAAACGGTGACCGGTTCGGACCAGCTGACGCCGTCGTCGGAATAAAAGGCTTTCAAAACAAACGGATAACCTTTATTCCGCATGGCGCTGCTCTCTATAACGCAGACGTATCCGCCGTCCGGCGTCCGGCATAAAACGGGCATACCGTCACGCGAATCGTGCTTTTTACCGTTGCTTATGACCGTGCGTCCGGTCCATTCCGTCCCGTTCCATATCATATATTCGATGTTCTGCCTGTCGGTAACGGACGGATGGTCGTTTGCGTAAACGCACGCAAGCTCTCCGTTTATCCTTATGAGAAACGGCTCCCATACGCCGCCGTGACCTGATCTGTCAGTATATTCGCATACCGTGGAATGGGCTCTCCACGTCCTGCCGCCGTCCTTTGATTCGCTTACGCGTAAAGACGTGTACTGCTTCCCGTTCTTATCGGAGGTCGCGCGGTACGCCAGATACAGCGCGTCGCCGTCTTTGTAAAAATTCACGTTTGCGCAATTCAACTCCGGGTAAAACGACGCGCCGACCGGATCGGTCCACGTAAGGCCTTTGTCGTCGCTTCTTAAGACGAGGATGCCGTACGCGCTTTCGACTCCGGCTAAAAGATATCCGTCAAATCCGCACACGCGCGGCGCCCAAGTTCCGCCGAGTATGACCGTTTCTTTTGATTTTTGAAACGTTATCCTCTTCACGATCCTCACCTCACCGGTCCAGGTCTTTTCCGCTGTCGTTGCCGCGTCAGTCGTTTCCGCCGCTTCCGTCTTTGTTTCTGTTTCCGTTTCCGTGACCGTCGGCGCGGCGCCGCACGACGTCAGGATAACAGCAGATAAAAGCAGTATTACAGATATTTTTTTCATTTTTATGATTTTCCTCCGCTGCTTATGACTTTTAAGGTCTTGCCGAGCGTCATATTTTTATGATAATTATATCATAAATGTCAAAGCAAGTCAATACCAAATCGGATTTTTCGGATTTATAAAAAAAGCGGCGGAGCGCCGTGATACATATTCCTTTTGGAAAAATCCCCTTTATTTACATTGAATTCATCAATTTCAAGGTCAAAGATGATATAATATTTCAGGATTAGAAACCAAACGGCAGATCCCCGCAAATAAAATGATCCGGAGCCTAGGGTAACAAGAGTTATCCGAACCCGCTCAAACGGCGCTATTTCGGCTCTTTTCGGTTTGTCGTCATTGGAATACCGGCGTATTC
>CACZOH010000245.1 GCA_902782785.1 uncultured Ruminococcus sp.
GGCGCGCTGCCGCCCGACGCTTCGTTCAATTGTTCATCGGAAAGCTCTTCCGATTTGATCTTTTCTTCGTTTGCCATTTTTGTTTTCTCCATTATTATTTTTTAATTTCCGTTTAATCTCTTTGCGTCTGCTTCCATTCGATGCCTGTTTTTGCGCTGATCTCAGCCATAAGCGAAAGCGCTTTACTTTGACGTATCTTGACTATGCCGTACCTCCTCATTTCGAAGTTACGGGCTTTTTGAGCAATCTATTCTCGTTTTTATAAACCGGATTCAAGATGAAAACTATCGTCGCAGACCCGTAACAAAAGAATAGCATTCTTTGCAAACATTTCTCCAATGTCCGTCTATTACCACGGTAGGTGCGAGACCATCAAAATATGAATTGCAAATGTAACAATAACGGCCCACCTTATAAGGATTAAAAGATTCCAGGTTACCACCGCAAGCGTTGCAGACCATTTCGGGACCTCCGTCTACCATTTTCCTCGACCCGGCTTTACTGGTGCGAAAATGTTTATGGCATATGAAACATGTGAAACCATCATGTATTGTTAATCCGCCTGCGACTTTATTGAGTTCTTTATCGTTTAGTTCGAGTGTTTCTGTTTTCTTTTCGTCTGCCGTTTTTTGATCTCCTTTTTTATTTACAGCCATGTCCTGATCTTTGGCTTGGGTTCCTCTGTCTTTTTCGGTCCAAAATTCACCCGGACCGCCTATTGTGATAATCCCTGCCTGAACGCCTCCCGGGATATCATTCAGGATTTCATCAGGAAGTTCAATGCCCTCTTTTTTTGCAAATGCAAGAAAATCGTCTAATGTCTTGCAGTTTTTTGCTTTTTCCGTCTGTTCATCATTGAGCCCATTCAAAATTCTCATCATCTGTTCGTGCAGATTCTCGTTTTCCATGGTATCGTTCCTTTCTTCGACTTGATTTCAGCATCCGTACTCTTCGTTACTGTTGTCATCTGAATGGATGTGATTCGGTTTTGCGCATTACTCTCAGGCAATCACCGCAGTATTCTACAGTACTGTTCGCAGGAATTGTTTTTCCGCATCTTTTGCAGCTTATCGCTTTCGATTCCGACCGATCCCGCCTCCCGACACCGC
Organism: uncultured Ruminococcus sp.; assembly: GCA_902782785.1. GTDB lineage: Bacteria > Bacillota > Clostridia > Oscillospirales > CAG-272 > UBA1248. Next base: position 1,110 of record CACZOH010000245.1, read on the forward strand.
CTGCAGCATCATTCAGTTCTTCGTCTTTTAATTCTGTATTTACGTCATTTTTCTTTTCGTCCGCCATAATCATTTCTCCTTTTTTATTCCAGCGCCGAGCGCAGAAGCGCAAGCGCTTTATTGTGACGTATTTTGACCATGCCGTAGCTGATATCGAGCGTTTCGGCAATTTTGATCAGCGGCAAATTATCGTAATAGTGTAAAACGATGACGTCTGTAAGCTCCGCCGGCAGCCGCTCGAGCGCCGCCGCAAGCTCTTCGAGCGTTTCGGCGTCGAGGATCGCGTCCTCGGGCAGGCTGATATCCGGTATTTCCTCCGGTATTTCTTCCGTTGTATGAAACCTGCGGCAGTAGTCGATCACGGTGTTTTTTGTGATCGAATACAGCCACGTTCCCGCCGACGCCTTTGACGGATCGAACGAATCCGCCGCGGAAAACGCTTTTACGAAAACGTCCTCGCAAAGATCCTCAACGTCGGAGGCGTTGAAGACACGGGACCGTATGTATGACAGTACCTTTTCGCGGTATTCGACGTATAACCTTTCTTTTTCGTCAGCCGTCATATCGGAGATCCCCCGGTTTCTTTGACGCCTGCGCGTCCGGCGCGCCCGCCGCGGCGACCTGATCAAGCTCGTCGTCGGTCAGCTCGCGCGCCTTTATGCGGCGGTGAGTTTCGTCTATCACTTTCTGAAGACGGGCGTTTTTTTCAAAGCGCTGATAATCAAACAGTCTGCTTAACTTTGCCGTCGTCACCTTTACCCTCCTTTTCCGCCTTCGTTTTTGTCTTTCGCATATTTATACGCTGAAAAATCAAAGCCGGCAGCGGTTTTTTCAAATTTTCAATCTTTTTTTGTTTCGTCAAGTCTCCGGCGCGCCGCGATCTTTGCAAAGAAGCCGTTCTTTTACGGATCTTCTTACAGATTCCGGCGCACGGCGTCATCCATTTTTTTCAGTATTTCCAGAGCTTTATCGGATTTTTCCTTGCTGATAGTCAGTATCAATCCGCACTCCGGGCACATAATGCATTTGGAAAACAGGATCTGCTGTATGGAAACGGGGATCAATTGGCCGCACGTGGGGCATTGAAAGCCCGGTGAGTGCTGCAACGGCTCAGTCATCCGGGACTGTGTGAGTATGACACCTCCCGCGATCGCATCCAGTTCTTCCATGGTTATTTCTCTCGATTCGTTTTTGTTCTCCATGTTTTGATTCTCCTTTTCTGTTTCCGATCTGTTTATACGCGGAAGAATCCGCGCCGGCAGTTGTTTTTTTATTTTCAGCCATTTTTCTTCCGGATCCTTTTTACTTGTAAAACGCCTCTGCATAAACAACAAAGTCGTTTATTTCATATGTATAGGCGACGGCGGCTTTCTCACCGGAGAATATCAAAAACTCGCTCACCCCGTATTCGCGCCCGTTGTCCGCCCAGTCGTAGGTATAGCCGAGCCTCGTCCACGGAAACGCGCTGTCAAAATACGACCATATAATGTTTCCGTCAAACCATTGCTTATACATTTTGTCAAACTGTTCGTCTCCCGTGCTCTGATACGTCGCGGTCATTTCGGCGTTGGGATCCGTTACGTTGGCGGGGCGATACAAAAGATCCGCGTCTATCCACAGCGCCGTTACCGTTGTACACTCCTTCGACGTCGGCATTCCCATCACCTGATGGAGTCTCAGCGACCAGTCATCAACGCCTTTACCGTTTTCCTTGATCCATTTATACAGTTCACCGGCGGAGACGCACCAGACGTTGCCCCATTTAAGCTCTATTTCTTCGCCTTCGGGATAACTGTCGGGGTATTTGTGCAAAAACGCAACGAGCACTCTCTCGCCGTCCCATAAGACGTTTTCATCCTCCTTGCTGATATTAACGAGCGGAAGCACCTCATCCTCGTCAATAAACACCGCGTCGCGGACGGCGCGTCTGTACAATTCATCATTATCCGTCTTTGCGTTCTTTTTTTCGCAGGAAACAAGCGACAATATGCTTGCGCACAGAAATATCAGTACGACCGCAAGCGACAGTTTTTTTCTTGTCTTCAAATTCATATCCTCCTTTTACGCTGTCAGAAGCCGCGTTAATTGATCATGTACGTAACGGGGGTGACTTCCTCAACGCTTCCATCCTCATGATGCACCGCCGCCTTGCCGAAAATGCCCCGTGTGAGCATCCCCGCCGATATGATCACGAACGCCGGAAGCGCGATCCGCACCGACGGAGAATTGATGTGTATATAATCGTTGAGCGACCCGGGACCGGTGACCTTGTTTATGCTCTTTTCTCTGAAAATACCGTTATTCGGCTCTTTGCCCGCCATTTCAGATCCCTCTCAGTTCTTTTTTAACGAAATCATAGAATTTTGTTCTGATCTCCTTCGCCTGATCGCGGCGCAGAAGATATGTTTTGCCGTCCCTGCTTGTGCAGTCTTTATACGTCATTCTTAAAATATGTCTCATATTCAGCGTGACGCCTTTTTTGATCTGAATAAAGGTCTCGTCAAGCAGTTCGTTCATTTCCCTGAACGGTTTTCTTATGGAA
>CACZOH010000246.1 GCA_902782785.1 uncultured Ruminococcus sp.
GGTATCTGAACGTGGAGCTGAGCGTGCTTCGCGTTCTCGAACACCTCGCGTTTTTTCTTTTCCTTGCGCTCAAGCTCTTTTTCGCGCTCGGTCTTTACCTTCGTGCCCTTTTCCGGCTGTTTCTCGTTCTTTTTCTTTATCTTCTGGCGGTCCTTGCTGTAATTGCTGCTGTCGCGCTCGGAGATAAAGCTGTCAAGATGCTCGTCATATTTGCCGAGATCGACGTTTGCGGAACGCGTGTCGATTATCCTCGTCTTCGTCTTCACCTGAGCGGTGTCGCCGTGACCGCCGCCGCTCTGCGTGATGATCTTCGACTGTCTTTCCTTTTCGTTCGGACGCTTTTCACGCGTCTTATCCTTCTGCTTCTGCGTCTGCTGCTGCTTTTGCTGCTGCTGACGGAACTGCTCCACACGCGTCTGCGGCTGAGTTTTCTGTTCTGTCGTATCCTTCTGCTTCTCGGTCTTCTGCTTCTGCTCGGTCTTCGTCCCGGCGGTCTCCGTCTTTTTGGTCTCCGCCGGCTTTTCCTCGACCTTGGGCTTTTCCTCGGCCTTTTTCTTTGGCTTCGGCTTCGGGCGGTGCTCGGGCGCGACGTCGACCTTGCCCGCGAGATAATCCGCAAGCCCGTCGATCTGATTTTCCTCCGTCAACACCTCAAATATGACGGCGAAATCCTCCTCGTCGATAGACGAGGTGCGCGCGGCTCCCTCACCCGGGTGGGCCTTCAGTATATTCGTCAGATCGTTGGCTTTGAGCCCGAGATCCTTTGCTATGTTTGCTATTTTATATTGTGCGTTTGTTATCATATTATCCCCTTACCGCTTTTACGCCTGCGCGTATCCTGCGGCTCCTTTCATATGAATTGTGCTGTCCTTATAATGTTTTACAGTAGTTTCTTTATCATATCCGCAAAATTCGGATCCGTTATCGCATATGAGGCTATCCCTCCGCTCTTTCCGACTGCAGCCCCCGCCTGCTGACAGGTGAACGGAAGCGCCGCGCAGTCTATGCCGCGGTATCTGCACGCGTCGCCTATCCGCTTTTTCGTGTTGTCCGACGCGTCGGAGGCGGTGAGAGCCAGGACGGCTTTGTTATGCCTTATGGCGTCCGTCGCCTGATCCGTTCCGCAGACAAGCTTTCCCGCTTTTCTGCAAAGTCCGAGATATGACAGGATCTTATCATTTGACACCGTTTATCTGCTCCTGCAATTTTCCGTATATTTCCTCAGACAGTACGACGTTGAGCGATCTGTTGAGCTTTCCGCTCTTTTTTGCTTTTTGCAGACACGACGCCTTTCTGCATAAATAAGCGCCGCGCCCCGCGCCCTTGCCCGTAGAGTCTATTGAAACTTCGCCGTCCGGGGAGCGGAGAACGCGTATCAGCTCGTTTTTCGGAAGCTCCGCGCCGCATCCCGTGCAGTGCCTCATGGGAGGCTTTTTCTCAGTTTTCATGTTTATTCGGCTTTTATGTCTATCTTATAGCCCGTGAGTCTTGCGGCAAGACGCGCGTTCTGTCCCTCCTTGCCTATCGCAAGAGAGAGCTGATCGGGAGAGACCGTTATCTTTGCCGAACGCTCGCCGTCAAAATTGATGCTCTTTACCGCTGCGGGCGACAGAGCCGCGGCTATATATTCGACAGGCTCGTCGGAGTATTTTATGACGTCTATCTTCTCGCCGTGAAGCTCGTTTACTATATCGGCTATACGCGCGCCCTTGTTGCCTATGCACGCGCCTATCGGATCGACCGACTCGTCGCGGGATTCTACCGCCATTTTCGTCCTCGAGCCCGCCTCGCGCGTGATGTTCTTTATTATGACCGTACCGTCCGCAATTTCGGGAACGTTCAGTTCAAACAGACGCTTTACAAGTCCGGGATGTACGCGGGAGATCGTAACAAGACGGCCCTTCGCCTCCTTGCTCACCTCCGTGACGAAGACCTTTATCCTGTCGCCGACGGCGTAATGCTCGCCGGGTATCTGCTCGTTCTTTATAAGCACGGCGTTGCTGTTTCCGAGGTTTACGACCACGGAGCCGGTGTCCGGCTCTATCAGCTCTACCGTCGCGGTGATTATCTCCTCACGCTTGCTCTCGTATTCCTGGCGCAGCATTCCGCGCTCCGCCTCGCGTATGCCCTGGATTATGACCTGCTTTGCGGACTGCGCAACGGTGCGGCTGAAATTCTTTGTTTTTATCTCTTCCTTGACCGTGCCGCCGAGAACGTGTCTTTTGTTAAGCTTCTTTGCGTCGGCAAGCGATATCTCTTTGGCGGGGTCCGTGACCTCGGCAACGACCGTTCTCAAACGGAAGACTCTGCATTCTTTCTTGTTCGGGTCGAGAAGCACGCTTATCTCTCCGCCGGGAAACGCTTTTGAAAACGCGTTTATCAAAGCAGCTTCAACTCTTTCGAGCATATATTCCTTGGATATGCCTTTTTCTTTCTCTAACGCGTCGAGCGCGCTGAATAATTCCGCATTCATTTTTTTGTTTCTTCCTCCTAATTCAGTGATTTTATGTCAAAGTAAATGTTGACTTTTGCGACCGAAGCGCGCGGAAAGCTGAGCTTTTCTCCGCCGCATTCGATATTCACGTTTTCGTCTAACGGCAGAAGCTTGCCGATAAACTGCTTGCTGTTGTTATACGGCTTGTACAGTCTGACCTCGACCGTGTCGCCGACGCAGCATTCGTAGTGCCATTCGTATTTGAGCTCGCGCTCTATCCCGGGCGACGATACCTCAAGCGTGTAGCTTTCTTCTATCGGGTCCGCCTCGTCAAGCAGCGGATCTATCGCGCGGTGGAACCTCTCGCAGTCGTCGATACCGACGCCGCCGTCCTTGTCAATGGTGTAGCGCAGAATGTATCTGCCGCCTTCCTTGACGTACTCCGTATCCCATATAACGTAGCCGAGCTCTGCGGCTACGGGCTCCGCAAGCTCCTCACATAAAGCGGTTATGTTTTTTTTCATGATCCCCCATAACAGAGGGTGTGGGATTGTCCCACACCCTCCATATTCCTTTAATGTCAAGGTATTATACCACATATTAAGCAAAAAATCAATAGTTTTTATAAAAATTTTATTATTTTATATGATTTTTGCGTTATGGTGTTGACAAAGGTGTGGAATTGTGGTATAAATACAGTGGAAGAAAATCCGACAGTATTCTGCAAAATATGTTTTTATTTTATAATATGAGAAAAAATACAACAATTTACATAAAAATAACCGCTTTTCTTTTGTTGTTCGCCGTTTTGTGCGGCGTTTCACCGGTTTTTTCGTCAGCCGCGTCTTCTAGTGAAATGAATATGACGCTGTTTGAAGAAAAGCTGGCGTCCTTCAAAGCGGACGTTTACGCAAACGGCTCGCATTACGTGGACGACGCGGCAAAATACCGCGGCACGCAATGCTACGGCTTTGCAAATCAGATAGCCATATATTTTTACGGCTCGTATCCGACGACCACGTCGAACGGACTTCAGGCGAACGAGGACTGGGTGGTAAACTACGGCTCGGCGGCAATGGTGAACCTTCACGTCGGAGACGTAATGAGGTTCAGAAGCTCCGTCGGCGCGGATCACTCCATATTCATAACCGGAATGGATGATAAATACATCTATTTTTCGGACTGCAACAACGACCATAAAAACACCGTCCGCCACGACGCGAAAAAAACGTGGGAGGAGCTTATAGGCAAGATAGACAAGGCGCTGCAGGTAAACTCAAAATGCATCGGCTGGGTCGCGCATTATAAGTACTGGAACGACGATCCCGAGGTGAAGGCGGGCGTAACGGTGTCTTATAACGCAAACGGCGGCAGTATCGAAGCGGAGAAGATTGCGGACAGATACGTTGTAATAACGTCCGCGCTCCGTATGAGAGCGGGCGCGGGGCTTGATAAGGAAATACTTACGAGAATGGTGAACGGCACGTACTTTGACGTCGCTGTCGGCTCGGAGAGGATAGAGGCGGACGGCTATACGTGGGCGCCCGTCACTCAGGGAGATCTGCACGGCTGGGCGGCTGTAAGCGACCCGGGCGACTGCCGCATATATTCTCCCGTGATGACGTCGGATTATTACGTCGGCGATAACGGCGATATCTGCGTAAACGGAACGTCAAATAAATATACAAAGATACTGGAGAGCGATGAGGAGCTTACGGCGGCGGAAGCGCTCGGACTGAAGCGCGGTAACGCGGAATTCCTCGGCTGGTCGACGGCGCCCGACGGAGAGCCCGTGACGGCAGAGGAGCTTTCCGATAACGGAGAAATAATACGGCTTTACGCACTCTGGAGCAAAACGGACGAAGACTCAGATACGGCGGCCGAAACGGACGAAGAAACAACCGAAGAAACAACGGCGGCAGAGGAAACAACGGCAGAGGAAACAACGGCGGAAGAAACGACGGCGGAAGAAACGACGGCGGAAGAAACGACGGCGGAGGAAACAAAGGCCGAAACGACTACAACCGCACCTCACACGCAGCTTGAAAAGGGCGACGCGAACGGGGACGGCAGGATTGACAATAAGGACGTCGTGTTCCTTTTCGTCAACCTCTCGTTTGAGGAAAGCTTCGCCGATCCCGATTCCGCAGACGTGAACGGAGACGGATCAATAAACAACAAAGACGTTCTGGCGTTGTTCCGTATGGTATCGGGCGGTTAAAAAAAGTAATACTGAAAGGGCTGACGCCGCTCTGTCAGCCCTTTGAATTTTCCGGGGATGCGTTTCAATACGCCATATGAATTCCGAGAGTTTTGATCTTCGCTTTAGCGGCGGTCAGCTCCGTGAGACGGGTAATAAGCGCGTCCGTCTGCTCCTCGGGAACGTTCAGCCTGAACGTGACGGCGTCAAGATACTCCGTCTGATATTCGGGTAGATCCCGGCGCGAAAGCTCGTATCTCACACGCTCCGCTTCGGAGAACGGGACCGTCACGTCAAGACGCACGTACGGCTTCACGGTAACGACGCCCGCCGCGGCGACTCCGTCCGCCGCGGCTTTTGTGTATGCGCGCAGAAGCCCCGCCGCGCCGAGCAGAACGCCGCCGAAATAACGCGTAACCACCACCGCGGCGCCGCAAAGCTCCTGTTTCTGCAGGACCGCGAGCACCGGAAGTCCCGCCGTGCCCTTCGGCTCTCCGTCGTCGCTGTAGCGCGTCATCCCGTCAAGTGTCAGATACGCGTATACGTTATGGCGCGCGTCGGGATATTTTTTCTTTATTTTTGCCACAAATTCCCGCGCGTCGTCGTCGTCCTTCACGGGCGAGACGGTCGCTATAAAGCGCGATTTCTTTTCCGTGTACTCCGCTTCGGCGGCTGTTTTAACGGTCTTGTAGGGTTTATATTCTTCCATATCACTTACCGAGCATTTTTCTTACTTCGCCGTCAGTCTTCTTATCGAGCGTCGCGGTCACCTCGGACCCGCCGTCCGTATATTCAACGCTTATGACCGACGCGTTTGCATACAGATAGCTTAAAACGCCGCCCTTTGACGCCGGGATCGTAAACGTTTCGGTCACCTTTCCGCTGTTCGCCGTCTTCTCCATAAGCCGCACGAGCTCATCCATACCCTCGCCCGTCAGAGCGGAGATGCAGACGCCCTCCCTGTTTCTCATTCCGAGCGGCATGGTGAATCCCTCGGCTCTGTTGTCGCATTTGTTGAACGCGTATATCACGGGCTTGTCCGATGCTCCGAGCTCGTTAATAAGCTCCTCCGTCACGGAAAGCTGTGCGTCGTATTCGGGATCCGATACGTCGGCGACGATGAGTATCGCGTCGCAGTACATGACCTCCTCGAGCGTGGAGCGGAACGCCTTTATAAGCTGTGTCGGCAGGTTTCTTATAAATCCGACCGTGTCCGTCAGAAGCACCTCGCTTCCGGACGGCAGAGTGAATTTCCTTGTGGTCGGATCAAGCGTCGCAAACAGCTTGTCCTCCGCAAGTATCCCCGCGCCCGTCAGATAATTCAGAAGCGTGGATTTGCCCGCGTTCGTATAACCCGCGACGGCTATCCTGAATATGCCGCTTTTGTCGCGTTTTCCGCGCTGCGTCCTCCTGTTTTTCTCCATCTCGCGTATCTGCTCTTCAAGAGCGGCGATACGGCGTCTTATATGGCGTCTGTCTGATTCGAGCTTTGATTCGCCCGGACCTCTCGTGCCTATGCCGCCGCCGAGACGCGACATCTCCGCGCCGTGACCGGACAGACGTGGTATCGTATATTTCAGCTGTGCGAGCTCGACCTGGAGCTTTCCCTCGCCCGTTTTAGCGTGCAGGGCGAATATATCGAGTATAAGCATCGGGCGGTCTATCACCGTCACGTCGCCTATCGCGTCCTCCGCGTTTTTTATCTGCGCCGGCGTCAGCTCGCCGTCGAAAATGACGAGCGAGGCGCCAGTGCTCTCGCATATATCGCGTATTTCCGCGAGCTTGCCGCTTCCGATATACGTTCTCGGATCCGGGCTTTCCCGTACCTGCACGACCTCCGCGGTCAGCTCTCCGCCCGCGGTCTGCAGAAGCCTTCCGAGCTCCTCGAGGCTCGCCTCGCAGTCGTGCTCGTCCTGATCGGACAGCCGCACGGACACGAGAACCGCCTCCGTTATTTCTTTTTTGTCAAATAGTTTCTCCATAAACGTACCTCCTTCTGCGCCGTACGTCAACGCCCGACGGACCCGGTCCGATACAGTATCCGTCTAAAACAAAAAGGACAAAACGAAGCACCTCGTCCTGTCCTTGTCCGTCAAATATATTATTTGACCTTTGCGTTGAGACGGCTCTTGAATTTGTCAACACGACCGCCGCTGTCAACGAATTTCTGCTTGCCCGTGAAAAACGGATGGCATTTGGAGCAAATTTCAACACGCATATTTCCCTTTGTGGATCTGGTCTTGACAACTTCTCCGCAAGCACAGGTTATTGTGCATTCCTGATAGTTGGGATGGATACCCTGCTTCATTTTTTATTACCGTTCCTTTCTTTCGGCGCCGATATCCCGTGGTTGGGGCTCAAAGGATCGTTTTCGTACCTTATACACGGAACTTACTGGTCGCCTCTGAACTGATTAAAAATCGTACATTACAGTATATCACATAAATTACGTTTTTGCAAGACGTAATTTCCGATATTTTTAAATTATTTGTGAATATTTATGACTTTTTGCGCTTTATGACCGTCACGGCGGCGGCTGCGGCGCCCGCGGCGGCGGCTATGCACAAGCCCCCGATGATGAACGGCGCGGGGCTTGTTCCGTTTCCTTTGTTTCCGGAAGCCGTTTCCGCGTCCGTTGTGATTACCGGACCGGACGTGGCGTCGTCCGTGTTTTCCGCCGTCTGTCCGCTTTCGCTTTCATCCGTCCGTTCGCCGGCGTACAGACGAAGCCCGGCAACGTTTTTCTTCGTATCCTTTGACGGCGCGCCCATAAACAATACGTTTACGTATCTGTAAACTCCCGAAAGCTCGGAAGACATGGCGTTCCTTTCATCCGCTTTATATCTGTTGAGCCCGCTTATTTCCGTGTCCGCAAGTATCGTCCACTCTTTTCCGTCGTTTGAGCCCGTAACTCTGTAATTAAAAACGGAAACGCCTTTGCCGAGGATAATATCAAGCCCGTAAAGCTGTTTTTCCTCTCCGAGATCGAGCTTCACCGTCTGCGTGGCTTCCGCGGCAAACGGCGTCCATACGGTTGACAGATCGTTGTCCGTCAGATTTTTCGCCGTGTCTTTCATATTCGTATCCGTAACGTATATGCAGCTGCCGGTGCACCAAACGTCGGGAGACTGCAAAACGCCCCTGTACACGGGAAGCTCTCCCGCCTCGAAAAGCTCGGTCTTATAAGCGTCCGCTTCTATCACCGCCGCCCAGTTTCCGACGGCGGCGTCAAACGTTATTTTCACGTATCTTCCCTTTGCTCCGCCGTCAATTACAGCGGTGAAATCAGACGTACCCGCGGCGTCCGGAGTCGCGCTTTCACGGCTGTATACGGTTTTCATGCTTTTTCCGTCATCCGAGACTTCAATTTTATAGGAAATGCTCCCGGTCCCGCCGTACATCTTAAGAAACAGACAGTTGAACTCCCTCTCCTTGCCCATATCGAATTCGAGAGACTGCGGGAAAGACCCGTCGGAGGCGCACCACCACGTATCTTCCTTTCCGTCAATCGCCTTTTTCGCCGTACTGCCGGAGCCGCTTGACGAGCTTGCCGTGACGTCCGCGTTCCTGAGCACATTTTCCGTTCTTAACGTTTCCTTTGCCGGAATATTTTGCAGCGGCGCCGTTCTGTGCGCTCCGTCGAGCGGTCTGCTGCAGAGAAGAAACGCCCAGTCAGACGTGTTCGGCTTGTCGGGTATTTTATATGTCCCGTCGCCCGCCGTCACGCCGTCGCTTACGAGCGAAAACGCGCCGGTCAGCGGATCATACCACTCCGCCGTATATTTTTCGTCCGCGTTGAGTCCCTTGAGCGTTCCCGTCGACAGATCTTTATTGCAGAAATACGCGACGTACAGCTTTGCGTCGTCGGAAGAGGCGAGCACCTTGTTTTCCGCCTGGAAATCGGAGTATCTCTTGCTGTCAAAACGCGGTACGAGCGTCTCAAAACCGACGTACCTGAAAAAGTCCGCCATATACTTCATTTCATACGAGCCGGGCTTGTCGAGTCCCATATACCACGGCTCCGTGCTGTACGAGCCGAGCCAGCCCGTGCTTCCCGCGGTGGACCAGCAGTTTGCCCATATACCGGTGGCACCGTACGTGAAGCCCGGGCTTCCGCAGAGGTTCGCTTTCCACGCGAACACGCGCGAGGCGCTGTAGCCGTTGAAGCCGCCGCAGTATATATCCTCGTAATTCAGCTCCGTTTCGACAAACGGCTTTATTTCGCCCGTTCTGTTATAGTATCCCTTATAAGTCGCCTTCTTCGGAGAGGCGGGACCGTGACCGTTCTGCAGAGCGAAAAAGTCGTGCCAGCTTTCGTTATCGAGCGCCCTGACGAATTCGTTGTTTACGTCGAGCGGATACTGATGCGCCGTCTGCGGATGATTGTAACCGTCTCCCGCGTCTGTTATGCGCGCGGAGGATAACCACGCGTCAAAATGTTCTTCCCCCGTTATCTCCTGCGCCGTTATCCATATGACGGGATAAGACGCGTAACGCGCCGTAAGGTATCTTGAAAGGCGGTCGAGATCGCCTTTTTTCATCGACTTGACCGTACTTGAATGAACGCCGAAGCCGAGTGCGGCGACCATGCCGTGATCGGCAAGATAATCGAACATCTTATCGTATTTGTCCGTAAACGTCTTCGGGTTTATCATTTTATACTTGTTTTTCCACATCGACGGCTCTTTGGTGACGGAGCGCTGACCGCCGCCGTCCGATTCCGCGCCGTCAAAATACGTCTGATATACGGAAAAGCCCTTTGACAGTCTGTCGTTCACCTCGTGCGCAAACTGATTGCCGCAGTCACATCCGGGGTAATTGCACCGCGTTATCGAAACGTAGTTCGGCGCCTGCCAGTTGGTGTCGCCGAGCCAGTAAAACGGCGTGCCGTCGTCGTAGACGAAGTATCTGCCGTTGTCCGATATTTTTACGAAGCCGTGTCTGTCAAGCTCCGTTTCACCCGTGTTCTCAACGGCGAGGAGCTTGCCTTTCACGTTGTGTAGACCTGCGTTTTCGGTATCGGAGCACGTTACGGTATATTCCCATACGCCCGTTTTTGTCGGCGCAAATCTCACTCTCCATTCGTCGTCTCCGTTCCAGAAGCCGTAAAGCTTTATTTCCGTACCGTCCTCATGAGTGAAAACGGCGTCGATATCGACATCGGCGTACGCGTTATCGTAATGCTTGCCGCTGTTAAGGATTATATCCGTGCGGCGCCATACCTGCACCTGTTCCATATTCTCATATCCTGAAAACGAAACGGCGGACAAACTCCCCGTGAATATGCAGAAAATCAGTATCAGCGCAAAGAATTTCACCGCGTTCTTTTTCATAGCAAAAAGCTCTCCGTTTCCGTTTTTTTTCATTATACATTACCGTATATGATTTGTCAAGCGGAAACGGAGGTTTCAAAGGTTTTTTTCTATATCGGATTTCAGCTTTTCTATTATCCTTTTTTCAAGGCGCGATATGTACGACTGCGATATCCCGAGCAGGTCCGCGACCTCCTTCTGAGTAAGCTCGCGCCCGCCCCTCAAGCCGAAGCGGAGCTCTATTATCTGCTTTTCCCGCGCCGGAAGCGCGTCTACGAGACGCTTTACCATAACGCGCTCCTCGTTTTCCTCTATCCCCTTTGACACGCTGTCGGGTTCCGAACCGAGCACGTCGCCCACTAAGAGTTCGTTTCCGTCCCAGTCCACGTTTATCGGCTCGTCGAGCGAGACCTCGGCGCGCAGGTACGTGTTTTTTCTTATATACATCAGTATCTCGTTTTCTATACAGCGGCTGCAGTACGTGGCGAGCTTTATGTTTTTGTCGTCTTTGAACGTATTTATGCCTTTGATCAGCCCGATGGTTCCTATAGATATGAGATCCTCAAGCCCGACGCCCGTGTTTTCAAACCGCTTTGCTATATATACCACAAGGCGGAGATTGTGCTCTATCAGAAGCTTTCTTTTTTCCGGATCGTCTTTCATTTTGGATATCGCGTCGCACTCCTCCTCCGCGGAGAGCGGAGGAGGAAGGGTCTGCGGTCCGTTTATGTAAAATATCAGATCGTCGTTGTCAAGCTGCGCAAGCTTTGATATGGAAAACAGCTTTTTGATGAATATGATAAGCTTCATAACCTCTCCTTTTTATAAAAGATCGGACGGGACGATCCCGTCAAAGCCGCCGAAGCCGTCGTCAGTCACGGCTATCACCGCGCGTCTGTCACATCCTTTTATGTATACGTGCTCCGGCGCAAAGCCGAACAGAAGCCTGCCTCCGCCTATGCTGCTGCTCGGTATCACGCGCAGTCCCTTTGCCGGGTCTTCCGCGTCCGAGCGGCAAAGCGCCTCGTAGAGCGGCGGGTCGACGCAGCTTTTTATGCATTGCGTTCGCATTATTATGACGGGCGAGCCGGACAGGGGTTCGCGCAGAAGCGCGCCGCTGTCGGACATACAGCGCACCGTGGCGGAGCCGCTTTTGCCGACCACGGTCACGCTCACCTCCTCGCGTTCCTTGTGTCTGCCGAATATCCTGCCCGTTATAAACGACGCGCCGACGCTTATTATGCCCAGAATACAGAAGGTGCCGAGAGGGATATCCGATAAAACGGGCGCAAAGCCGGAATTTACGTTCACGCCGCGCCCGAGCTTTGACAGAAGCACGTATGACGCGGTTATACCTCCGCCCGTCAGAAGTGAAAGACAGAAGAACAGAACACAGCATTTCAAAAACGTGATCCCTCGCGCCTTCGGGTAGGCAATAAGGCACATCACAAGAGCCGCGGCGATATTGCAGAGGACCGACACGACGTTATTCGTGATAAAAAGCGCCGCCACCGCGTACGCTCCGCCAAGCACGGAGGATATAACGAGCCTGAACGGCTTCTGCTTTATATGCATTATCCTTGACGTACAGAAAAGCACGAGAAAATCCATTGAAAAATTTATTAAAAACAACACGTCGCCGTATACGGCAGTTTTACCCATCGCCCTCACCTCAAAGATATTTTACACCGCCCGGCGTGCATAAAAACGCGAAATAAGGGAAGACGAAAACATATTATACCGCTCACTTAAAAATTTACGGATACGCATGAAAACGCCGTTTCCGAAACAAAAAAAGAGCGGTTTATAAAACCGCCCCGGAAAAGATCCGATATGATCTGACCGCTTTCATATATTATACAAGATCAAAATCCATCCTGCACGCGCCTATGCTTACGTCGGCTATTCTTATTTTCACCGTGTCGCCCGGCCTGTATACCTTTGACGGCGTCTTTATCGTGTAGAGCGTAGGTATGAATTCCGCGTTCACGGCGGAGATCCTTACAAACCCCTCCGCACCGTAAGGGACACGCGCAAAGAATCCGTACGACGTCACGCCGGTTATCACCGCGTCGTATATTTCCCCGATCCTGCTCTTGGTGTACGAACACATATAAAGATCGTCCATGGCGCGTTCCAGCTTCGTCGCTCTGTCTTCACATTCGTTTGACGCAAGAGCGGCTTTTTCCGCGTAAGCGCGAAGCAACCTGTCCTTATCCCCGTCCCTGTGAATAAGAAGCGTCTTTATCACGCGGTGAACGAAAAGGTCGGGATAACGGCGTATCGGAGAGGTGAAATGGCAGTAGCAGTCCGCTCCGAGACCGAAATGTCCGGATCTGACCGTATCGTATTTCGCTTTCATCATACATCTCAAAAGCAGAAACGATATTATTTCCCCCTTTCCCGCCGCCTTTGCCGCGTCCGTGAATTTTCTTATATCGGAAAGAGTCGCTCCTGTTTTGTCAAGCGCGGAGGCGTCTATACCGAGAGACGACGCAAAGGCTTTGAGAGAGAGCAGTTTTTCCGCGTCCGGCAGACCGTGTACGCGGTAAAGGCAGGGAAGACCGCGCTCGTATAAAAGCGACGCGACCGCCTCGTTTGCGGCGAGCATGAACTGCTCTATCATACGCTCGCTCACTCCGCGCTCCCTGATCCCAGCCTCAGTTACCTCGCCGTCGCCGCCTGTTTCAAAGTAAAATTCCGGCGAATCGAGTTCAAGCGTGCGGCGGCGGTCTGATTTGCCTTTAAGCGCCTCGTAAAGCGCCGTTATATCCTCCAGACCTCCGTTGTCGAAAACCGGCGCGTATTTTTTGTAAAAACGGCTGTTCTCTCCGTTTTCCAGCACGTCGTTCACCTCGGAATACACGCCGCGGACCTTTGATCTTATAACGCTTTCGTAAATTCTGCAATCCTTTATCTCGCCACGGGCGTCTATATCCATAACGGCGGACAGAGCGTATCTGTTGACCTTCGGATTGAGAGAACACGCGCCGTTTGACAGAGACTGCGGAAGCATGGGTATCACGCGGTCGGCAAAATAAACGCTCGTTCCGCGCAGAAGCGCCTCTTCATCCGCAGGCGAGCCTTGAGGCACGTATTCCGAAACGTCGGCTATGTGTACGCCCAGAACAAAGCCGCCGCCGTTTCGTTTTACGGATATCGCGTCGTCAAAATCCTTGGAGTCCGCCCCGTCAATCGTAAATATCCTTTCCTCCCTCAGGTCGAGCCTGCCTCGGCTCTGCACGCGGCGGGACGCGGAGCTTTCCGCGTATTCGACCGCCGCCTCCGGAAATTCCGTACGCACTCCGCTTTCGTCAAGCTTTGCGTAAACGTTTGGATAAAGCGTCTCGGAATTGCCGTAGACCTTTAAAATCACGCCGCGCGCGGGCGTGCTGTTCGTCGTATCGGGATAAGAGCGTATCTCGCAAAGCACCTTGTCTCCGTCGACCGCGCCGCATAAATGCGCCGGCGATATGAGCGTGTCAAAGCAGAGCTTTCTGTCGTCCGCTATCACAATGTGTTTTACGGTCAGTCTGTTCCCCTCGCGCCTTTTTATATACTTATAAACTCCCGCAAACGTCTTTGTCCCGCGCGATACGACGGATGAGATGTGCGCCTCCTCGCGTCCGTTATGCTCGCTCACCGTAAATCTCACCGTATCGCCCGATACGGCGTCGCGCACGAATTTTGCGGGAACGAAAAGGTCCGCATCGAAATCGCCGCCGGCGAGAATAAATCCGTAGCCGTCCTTTGCCGCGGAGAATACGCCGCCGTACGTTTTTTCCCTTTTGTTTTTCGCCGATCTGCCGTTCGCCTTTTTAAGCGTTTTTATTTTTTGTTTTTTCTTGTTTATCTTTCTTTTTGCCATGTTGTTTTCCCTGTAATACAAAATCGGCACGGATCCGTGCCGATCTTTCGTAAATTTTATTACGCCTCTGTTGCGGCTTCAGCCGTCGTTTCGGCGTTCGTCGCTTCCGCTGCGGTGGTCTCGGTCTCAGCCGTTGTGGTGACCGCCTCCGTCGTCGTGGTGACCGCCTCCGTCGTCGTATCGGCGGATGATGCGGGATGATTGTGCTGATAGTTCATTATAAGCGCGAAAGCTATTACAACTACGGCAAACGCTATTGCGATGTACGTCGTTATCTTGGAAAGCTTTTTATCCTTTGAACGCTGTTTGTTCTTTCCCGTGTAGTTGTCGGGACTGCCGCCGGAGATAGCCTGCGAGAGCTTGTTTGAACGTCCGCCCGTCTGGAAAAGCACGAATACTATCAGCGCTATTGCCAGCGCGATAAGAAGTATAGCAAGTATGATATTTAAGATCTGCATTATTATATTATCCTCCAATTTATATCGTAAAATATCAACCGACAGGCATTTTCCGGTTTTTTGGGCGTACCGAAAAAAAGCCTGAAACCATAAGCGAGGGATATTATATCACAAAATTTTTGAAAAAGCAATATGTAAAACAAAAAAATATTGAATTTTTTTCCTTATTTTCCGCTTTCTTTTGCTTTTTTCAGCACAAAATCGGATAAAGCCGCTTTTTCGTTCCTCACGCGGTCGGTAATAACGCCGTCAAGCGCGTATTTCAGCATGGCGCCGACCTCGCGTCCGCGCGGTA
>CACZOH010000247.1 GCA_902782785.1 uncultured Ruminococcus sp.
ATGCGACAAAAAACCGGCTGGAATAAGGATCAACTATCCTTACCTCAGCCGGTTTTTATTTACTGTCCTTTAGAGCACCTTGCATTTAACAGCCCTTTTTGATCTATCCGAGTCTTTTCTCAAGCGCCTTTAGTTCTTCCTTCAGTTCCTCCGGCACTCTGTCGCCTACGAGCGAATAGAATTCTTTTATGTTTTCTATGTCTTCCTTCCACGACGCCGTGTCGATGGACAAAAGCTCCGTAAGAGTTTCATCCGATACGTCTATACCTTCAAGGTTTATATCCTTTTCATACGGAACGTAGCCTATCGGCGTCTTCTTCGCCTCCGCCTTGCCGTCGCAGCGGGCGAGTATCCACATCAGCACGCGCATATTCTCGCCGAAGCCTGGCCAGATGAAGTGACCCTCGTCGTCTGTCCTGAACCAGTTGACGTGGAATATCTTAGGCGGATCCGGTATCTTTTTGCCCATCTCAAGCCAGTGAGCCCAGTAGTCGCCCATATCGTAACCGACGAACGGACGCATCGCCATCGGGTCGCGGCGCACCACGCCGATCGCGCCCGCCGCCGCGGCCGTCGTTTCCGACGCCATTATGGAGCCGACGAACGTGCCGTGCTGCCAGTCAAACGACTGATATACGAGCGGAGCCGTTTTTGCGCGTCTGCCGCCGAAGACTATCGCTGAGATCGGCACGCCGTCCGGGTTGTCAAACTCGGGCGATACGCACGGGCAGTTCTTTGCGACCGCGGTAAAACGGGAATTCGGATGAGCGCCGGACGTGTTTATCTTATCCGCTTTGTCATAGCTTCTGTAATCCCACTTCTCGCCCTTCCAGTTAAGCGCGTTCTTCGGCGGGTCGTCGTTCAGACCTTCCCACCATACCGTGTTGTTGTCGAGATCGTGGCAGACGTTTGTGAATATTGCGTCGCGCTTCGTCGCTGCAAGCGCGTTCGGGTTGGAGTGCTCGTTCGTTCCGGGCGCCACGCCGAAGAAGCCGTTTTCCGGGTTGATCGCCCAGAGACGTCCGTCGTGACCGACGCGGAGCCAGGCGATATCATCGCCTACGCACCATATCTTATATCCTTTTTTGCTGTAATACTCCGGCGGTATAAGCATTGCAAGATTGGTCTTGCCGCAAGCCGACGGGAACGCCGCCGCAATGTACTTTATAACGCCGTCGGGCGACTGCAGACCGAGTATCAGCATATGCTCCGCCATCCAGCCCTCGTTTTTGCCGAGGTAGGAGGCGATACGCAGAGCGAAGCACTTTTTGCCGAGCAGTACGTTTCCGCCGTAGCCGGAGTTTACGCTCCATATCGTGTTATCCTCGGGGAAGTGGCATATATAGCGGTTGTCGGGGTCGAGCGTCGCTTTGCTGTGAAGACCTTTTATAAAGTTCTCGTCAAGATATTTGCCGACCGCCTCGCCCGCGCGCGTCATAATGACCATATTGAGCACCACGTAAATGGAATCCGTCAGCTCAACGCCGTATTTGGCGAACTGAGAGCCGAGCTGACCCATTGCGTACGGGATGACGTACATGGTCCTTCCGACCATGGAATTTTTATACAATTTCGTAAGTCTCGCATAGCATTCGACCGGGTCTATCCAGTTGTTTATGTTCCCCGCGTCTTCCTTTTTTCTCGTGCAGATGAATGTGCGCGCCTCAACTCTTGCAACGTCGTTCACGGCGGTGCGGTGCAGATAGCAGTTGGGCAAAAGCTCTTCATTCAGCTTTGTAAGCTCGCCCGTGGAGCACGCCTCTTTGCGCAGCGCCTCGAGCTGATCTTCCCGGGCGGTTATCCATACGATCCTGTCGGGATTTGTGAGAGAAGCCATTTCCTCTATCCAGTCAAGCACGTACTTGTTTTCCGTCAGGGCTTTGTTTTCAAATTTCATCACGTCATACCTCGCTTTGAATCATTATATGTAAAATTGATGTACAATGTACTCCGATTATGAATTATATCACCGGCGCACGGTCAAATCAATACATAATATGGTATCAAATCGTGAATTTTTTATACGTGCCGTCCTGCAAAATGATTATTTTGATAAATACGGTTGAAAAAGTCATAAAAAGCGATTATAATGTAATAAGCAGAATATAAACAAAGTAAAGACAAACTCCAAAAACAGCCCTGCGGACAGAGCGGATGAAAGCCCGTTTGAATAAGGAGCATCGGTCTGTCTCCCTCTATAAGGGAGGCGTCAGCGTGAGGAGTTTTTCAAAAATATATCGTCTGCTGATCGGTCATAAAATATATTTCTCGGTATTTGATACGGATCATAGGAACGGCAAAAGCTCCGCGGATATAGCAGCAGACGGCGATAAAAGACGGAGCGGATGCGTGTTTTGCAGGATTTGAAATATAAAATTTCATTTTGTGAGGAAATATGACGTCTTTTGCTTTTTACCTCCTTTCATTTACGTGGGGGCTTCCGGTGACGCTTGCGGGCTGTATTGCGGCGCTTTTCGTGCGTCTGACGGGTCGGCGCGCGGAGCGCGTCGGGCATTGCTTCTGCTATCGCATCGGGCGCGGATGGGGCGGCTTTTCTCTCGGGATATTCATCTTTGCGGCGGAAGATCTTGATAAAAGAACTCTCTGGCACGAGCACGGTCATGGATTGCAGAACTGCGTGTTCGGTCCTTTCATGGCGTTTCTCGTCAGCGTACCGTCAGCCGTCCGCTACTGGTACAGACGCTTGAAAAAAAACAAAAGCGGGCTCAAGCCGTACGACGAAATATGGTTTGAACGTCAGGCGACGCGCACGGGGCAAAGGCAGCGTATTTTGCTCGGTTTGAAGAAAAAAAGTTGAATTATTCATATATTAAGGCTACAATTTATCAAAAAGACCAAAAGGAATATCTGTCTTGAAGGATTTTAACATAAATATGACGGAGGGAGCGCTGTTTCCCAAGATCGTCAAATTCACGGTTCCCGTCGTGCTCGCGGGCGTGCTCCAGCTTTTGTATAACGCCTCCGATATGATAATCGTCGGCAAGTTTGCGGAGCCGGGATCGCTCGGCGCGGTCGGCGCAACGAGCGCGCTTATAAACCTGATAATAAACGTTTTTATAGGATTATCCGTCGGCGGCTGCGTCGTTGCGGCGAGATATTACGGACAGGGCGACTCCGAGGGCGTCGGCAGAACGTCGAATACGGCGTTTCTCGTTTCCCTCATAAGCGGCGTCATACTCGCCGCCGTCGGCTTTTTCCTCGCGCGTCCGCTCCTTTCGCTTATGGGAACGCCGGACGACGTTATAGACCGTTCCGTACTCTATATGAAGATATATTTCATCGGCATTCCCGGAAGTATGGTATATAACTTCGGCTCCGCCATAATGCGCGGCTGCGGAGACACGAGAAGACCGCTCATATATCTTGCGGCCTCGGGACTTGTAAACGTGGGTCTGAACCTTGTTCTCGTCATCTTTTTCGACCTCGGCGTTGCGGGCGTCGCGATAGCCACGATAGTGTCGCAGGCGCTCTCCGCCGTTATGGTGCTGATTCATCTGATAAGAACGGACACGTCCTGCAAAATATCGAAAAAGACGCTTAAGATAAGCAAAAAAGAACTCATAATGATATTGAAGATCGGTCTTCCGTCCGGCATACAGGGCTCCGTTTTCTCGATATCCAACGTGCTTATACAGTCTTCCGTCAACTCGTTCGGTTCAATGGTAATGGACGGAAACACCGCCGCCGGAAACGTGGAGGGCTTTATATACACGGCTATGAACTCCGTCGCGCAGGCGGCTATGTCGTTCGTTTCACAGAACTACGGCGCGGCGAAATTCGACAGGATAAGAAAAACGGTCATACAGTGCTCGGCTCTCGCCGCGGGCGTGGGTGCGACGCTCGGCACGCTCGCCGTCATATTCTCGGAACCGATACTTTCGCTTTACATAAACGCGGAGGTCCCGGATCCCGTAGTGCTGTCTACCGGACAGCTGAGACTTTCCATAATCGCGGCGACGTATCTTATATGCGGCATCATGGATACGCTCTCCTGTTCCGTGCGCGGTATAGGTCATTCCACCGTGTCGATGATAGTCGCGCTTATAGGCGCGTGCGCTTTCCGTGTGTTCTGGATATTCACGTTCTTCGCCACGGACAGGTCGCTTTATACGCTTTATCTGTCGTATCCCATTTCGTGGGTACTCACGAGCATGGCGCATCTCGTTTGCTTCATACTGTTTTTCAGACATGAAAAAAAGAAAACGGAACAGTACGGAAAAGCGCTTGAACAGAACGTCAAAGGTTAAACCGCCGCGCGGCAGGGCGGCGCGCTCTTAAATTAACAGAAAAAAGGGAAAATATGAAAAAAACGTTCGGTACCGCACTCGCTGCGATCACCGCCATGTCTGCTCTTTTGTTATCAGCCTGTACGGAGGAGCCGGGGACGGCAATTAAGACCGCGGAACATACGGAAACACCGGAGCTTACGGAAACGCCGGAGCTTACGGACGGGGTGTCGGCTTTGCAGGAGCTGACTGCGGAGGAGACGACGGACGCCGCTTCCGAAACTGAGGAGAAAAAGAGTCCTCTTCCGGATCTTTCAAAGCCGTATACCGCGGAGGGCGTGAAGATACTCTCCTTCAAATGTCCCGACAAAAATTACGTGACGGCGCAGGGCTGCTGTTTTGACG
>CACZOH010000248.1 GCA_902782785.1 uncultured Ruminococcus sp.
AGCGGATAAGGATATCCTGCAGGGTCTCGTCAAGCGCGTGACCCATGTGAAGCTGTCCCGTAACGTTGGGAGGCGGGATGACTATTGTGAAAGTCTCCTTTTTTCTGTCGTCCGCGGGCTTGAAATAACCCTTGTCGCGCCACATACGGTACAGACTTTTTTCAACCGACTGCGGGTTGAAATTCTTTTCAAGTTCTTTCATTTTCTTTGTCCTTTCTCTCGAATAAAAATATCCCGTCCTTGTTCAGGACGGGAGTGACCGTGGTACCACCTGATTTTCCGCGCCGTAAAAGCGCGCCTCTTGCCTCTTAACGTGAGTGACCGTCGGCGCTTAATCGTTTCCTTTCTGCGCCGCTGCTCCGGAATGACGGTCCGCCCTCCGCATAACGCGCTCACAGCCACGGCGCGTCTCTCTGAATGCGGGTCCCGACGGTTTTATTTCCATCTTTGCATTTGCCGCATTATAACACATTTTTTTGCGTTTGTCAAGATTTTCGACGGTAAAATCCAAACGAAATTAAAAATCCATATTTTGACGGTGAAATATTCATAATAAAGGCGGTTTGACGCTTGTTTTTTTTAAAAAGATATAGTATAATATAACATACGTAATATTTTTTTAAAATGGAGTGCAAAATGAAACTGCAAAAACCGATTTTTGAAGGCGCCGCGACAGCCATAATCACGCCCTTCCGTGACGATAAGGTCGATTTTGACGCGCTCGGAGCTCTGATAGAGCATCAGATAGCGTCGGGAATAAACGGCATAGTCGTATGCGGAACGACGGGCGAATCGTCGACCCTGACGGATGAGGAACACAGAGAAACGATAAAATTCACGGTCGACCGCGTCGCGGGACGCGTTCCCGTGATCGCGGGCACGGGTTCGAACGATTACGCGTACGCCATCGATCTTTCACAGTACGCCTGCGAGGTCGGCGCGGACGCGCTGCTTCATGTCACGCCGTACTACAATAAAGCGTCTCAGGCGGGGCTCGTGAAATATTTTTCCAAAATAGCGGATAACGTGACAAAGCCCGTAATATTATATAACGTGCCGTCGCGCACCGGCTGCGCGATCGGTATAGACGCGTATAAGGAGCTTGCAGAGCATCCGAGGATCGTCGCGACAAAAGAGGCGTGCGGC
This sequence comes from uncultured Ruminococcus sp., assembly GCA_902782785.1. Taxonomy (GTDB): domain Bacteria; phylum Bacillota; class Clostridia; order Oscillospirales; family CAG-272; genus UBA1248. The sequence continues at coordinate 1,147 of CACZOH010000248.1, forward strand.
GATATCTCGTTCATCGTAAAGCTCTGCCGCGCCGTGGGCGATAAAATGGATATATATTCGGGCAACGACGACCAGATAGTCCCGCTCATGTCTGTCGGCGCAAAGGGCGTCATATCGGTTTTGTCAAACGTTGCGCCCGCCGTCACCGCAGAGATGACGCGCGCGTGCCTTGAAGGCGATTTCAAACGCGGCGGAGAGCTCCAGCTCGAGTATCTCGATCTCATAAACGCGCTGTTCATGACGGTCAACCCGATACCCGTAAAGGTCGCCATGTCGATGCTCGGGCTCTGCACGGACGAGCTCCGTCTGCCGCTCTGCACGATGTCGGATGCGGAAAACGAAAAAATGAGAAAGACGCTTGAAGTGTACGGAGGTCGGATCAGATGATACGCATACTGCTTGTGGGAGCGAACGGAAGAATGGGACGCGCCGTCTCGGAGGCGTGCGGAGCGGAGCATAAGATAGTCGCCCGCGTCGATTCGGTCATATCCGACGGCGTATATAACGATATCTCCTTCGTGCTTGAAAAATGCGACGTCATAGTTGACTTTTCTTCTCATCTTTATACAAAAAACGTGCTCTCGTACGCGGCGGCGAACAATATCCCCGTAGTCATTGCGACGACCGGACACAGCGAACGCGAGCTTGCGATAATAAAAAGGGCGTCTGAAAAGGTGCCAGTGTTCAAGGCGGGCAATATGTCGATAGCCGTAAACGTCCTCTGCCGGCTCGCCGCCGAGGCGGCGGCGCTCCTTCCCGATTTTGACGTGGAGATAGTTGAAACGCACCACAGAAACAAGCTTGACGCGCCGTCCGGCACCGCGCTTATGATAGCCTCCGCGATAGAGGAGAAAACCGGTCCGCTAAAGCACGTATCCGACAGAACGGAAAGGTCCGAAAAGCGCCCCGATAACGAAATAGGCATACACAGCGTCAGAGGCGGAACGGATACAGGCGAGCACGAGGTGATCTTCTTCGGAAACGGTGAAAGGATGAGCATAAAGCACGTGGCGGAGGGCAGAGAACTGTTCGCGCGCGGAGCGCTCCGCGCCTGTTCGTATATCGTGACCAAGCTCGCGGGCTATTATGATATGAGAACGCTTCTGCTCGACTGCGGCAAGGAGAGCAAATGATCGAATTTGTAAAAATGCACGGCTGCGGCAACGATTATATATACGTTGACTGCCTTGACGGGAATATCCCGTCAGACCCGAACGGGCTTGCAAGAAAAATATCCGACAGACATAAGGGCGTGGGAGGCGACGGCCTCGTGCTTATCTGCCCGTCTGAGCGCGCGGACGCGTTTATGCGGATGTTCAACGCCGACGGAAGCGAAGGAAGGATGTGCGGAAACGCCATACGCTGCGTCGGAAAATATATGTACGACAACGTTTGCAAAAAAGAAAACATAGAGATAGATACGTTATCGGGAGTCAAATATCTCAAAATGTCGGTAAAGGACGGCGTCGCCGTCGGAGCGCGCGTTGATATGGGTCCCGCCGTGTTTGACTGCGCGAAGATACCCGCGAAATACGACGGCGAATGCATCGGAAAAAAGATAAAGATCGCCGGCGGGGAATATACGGTCAGCCTCGTTTCCATGGGAAGCCCGCACTGCGTTGTCCTCTGTGACGATCCCGACGCGCTCGAGCTTGATAAAACGGGACCGGGATTTGAGCACGACCCGATGTTTCCCGAAGGCGTGAACACGGAGTTCATAAAGGCAGTAAGTGAAAATAAGATACGTATGCGCACGTGGGAGCGCGGCTCCGGAGAGACGTGGGCGTGCGGTACGGGCTCCTGCGCGGCGGTCTCCGCCTGCGTGAAGCTCGGGCTGCTTAAAGCCGGCGAGCCTAACACGGTGAGCCTGCTCGGCGGCGAACTGATAATAGAATACACCGATAAGACCGTATTCATGACGGGCGAAGCGGTGACCGTATCTAAAGGCGTATATTTCGGAGACGGGGAATGAAGCTGAACAAATACTACGATGATTTAAAAGACAGTTATCTGTTCCATACGGTAGCGGTGAAGACCGCGGAGTATGTAAAGAAAAATCCGGACAAAAGGATAATAAAGCTCGGCATAGGCGACGTTACGCGCCCTCTTCCCGCCGCGTGCGTCGAAGCGATGAAAAATGCGTGCGATGAACAGCTGACCGCCGGGGGCTTCCGGGGCTACGGTCCGTACGAGGGATTTGACTTTTTGCGCGAGGCGATAGCCGCGTATTACGCGCGGCGCAAAACAAGGGTCGGCGCGCACGAGATATACGTATCCGACGGCGCTAAAAGCGATATCGGCAATATTCTCGACCTGTTTGACCGCGACAATACGGTGCTCGTCCCCGATCCCGTTTATCCCGTCTACGTTGATACGAACGTTATGTGCGGCAGAAGGGTCATATACGCGGAGGCGGATGAGAAAAACGGCTTTCTTCCGATGCCGGACGAACGCATTTCCGCGGATCTCATTTATATCTGCTCTCCGAACAATCCGACCGGCGCGGCTTATACGAGGGAAGCGCTCGGAGAATGGGTGAAATATGCAAAAGAGCATAACGCGCTGATTCTTTACGACGCGGCTTACGAGGCGTTCGTGACCGATAACGCGCTCGCGCGGTCGATATACGAGACAGACGGCGCGCGCGAATGCGCGATAGAGTTCTGCAGCTTTTCCAAAAACGCGGGCTTCACGGGTGAAAGATGCGGTTACTGCGTTTTGCCCGACGAGCTTACCGTGAACGGGAAAAAGCTCGCCGATATGTGGTTGAGACGTCAGTCCACGCGCTATAACGGCACGCCCTATATCATACAGCGCGGCGCGGAGGCGGCTCTGACCGACGAAGGACAGGCGCAGATAAAGGAAAATCTCGACTACTATAAGAAAAACGCCGATATGATAGGCAATTGCCTTGACGACCTCGGCATTTACTACACGGGCGGCGTGAATTCGCCGTATATCTGGCTCAAATGCCCCGATAATATGGGATCGTGGGAATTCTTCGATCTGCTTTTGAACGAATGTCAGGTCGTTGGCACGCCGGGCGAGGGCTTCGGCGAATGCGGCAAAGGATATTTCCGTCTTACGTCGTTCAACACGCACGAGAACACCGCGGAGGCCGCGGAGCGTATAAGAGCGAGATTCGGCAAATGAGCGAAATAAACGTTATCGGCGCCGGACTTGCAGGGTGTGAAGCAGCTTACCAGGCATCAAAGCTCGGCGTTAAGGTAAGACTTTATGAAATGAAGCCGCAGAAGTTCACGCCGGCTCACAAATCTCCGAAATTCGCGGAGCTCGTCTGCTCCAATTCCCTGCGCTCCGCGCAGATAACGAACGCCGTGGGGCTTCTGAAGGAAGAACTCCGTATGCTCGGCTCGCTCATAATGGAGTCGGCGGATAACGGCAGAGTGGAGGCCGGCGGCGCGCTCGCCGTGGACAGAGAACTTTTCTCGTCGTATATAACCGATAAGATAAGAAACGACCCGAATATGGAAATAATCGAGGGCGAGGTCACGGAAATACCGGAAGGTATAACCGTCATAGCCACGGGACCGCTGACCTCGGATGCGCTGTCCGCGAAGATCGCGGAAATAACGGGCGACAGACAGCTTCATTTCTTTGACGCGGCGGCGCCCATAATATCGGCGGACAGTATAGATACAAACGTCTGCTTTTATCAGTCGAGATACGACAAGGGCGAGGCGGCGTATATAAACTGCCCGATGGA
>CACZOH010000249.1 GCA_902782785.1 uncultured Ruminococcus sp.
CATAATGATGCACGAGGGCAAAATAATTGTCGACGTGCGCGGAGAGGAAAAACAGAGACTTACGGTGGAAGACCTGCTTGAAATGTTCACCAAGGCGAGCGGCGGAGAGTTTTCAAACGACCGCGCGATCCTTTCATAAAAGATACGCCCGCGTGCCGGTAAGGTACGCAGGCGTTTTTTTATTTGTCAGCCGATGACGGTGCGGCTCTTACAGCAGTTTTTCGGCTATCCTTACCGCCAAAGCTGATTTTGTGGGCGGATGGATCGCGTCGGTCTCGCATACGTCGCGGCAGGGCGCAAGAGCGCAGTTTTTTATTTCCGCCGCGGCTTTTTCCTGCGCCGCCTGAACGCCGCGCCAGCCGTCGTCACGCCTCGGATCAAAGTCCGCTATCTGCACGATAACGAAAGGAAGGCTTTCGTCCCCTGTCTTCTCTCTTACCGTGCTTATAAGACATTCAAGCTCGTCTTTGTATATTTTCGCCTCCGGCTCAGTCGTATCGCTTTCACCCTGATACCATATAACGCCGTTGAACGAAAACGGAAACAGCTGACTAAGCATTTTTTCATATATAACTCCGTTCTTGTTCCACGCCGTGTATTCGTGATACGTGTGGTCGATATGGAGCTCCTCCGCCGGAAGCGTAAACCTCTTTGCTTTTTCCTCCGGCAGCCAGGATTCGATTATCGAGGCGCCCTGAAAGCACGATACGACGCCGACCGCGCATCCGCGCTCCTCTCTTATCTTCTTTCCTACGAGATAACCGATGGCGGACCAGTTTCCGACGCCGTTCTTTTCCGCCGCGGTCCACTTCTGCTCGAGCACGTCGTTTCCGATCCACGGGCGCTTAACGAAATAACATCTTAAAAGTCCGTCGTCTTTGTATTCGGATTTATCCGTGTTGGATTCGCATAAACGGAATTCCGCGTTTGACTGGCCGGAGATAAGATACACCGCCCCGACGTATACGTTCCTGACCGTAACCGTCTCGCCGTTAAGCGACGCGGTGAGCTCATATGGTCCGCCCGCCGTCTGCGGCGGAAGCTCAGCCACCCATTTTCCGTCGTGCGAGCGCACGGTCTTTTCATATCCCGTAAAACGCACGGTCGCTTCTCCGTCGCCCTCGCCGAATATCCTTATGGGTTTATTTTCCGCCAGAACAACGTTATCCGTGAATATCGCGTTCAGTTTCATATATTGATTCACCGTCCTTTAAGAGCATTATAACACGTTAATTTTTCGATTCCACCGTTATATTATTAAATTTTACCTCTTTTTGAACTGTTTTATATTAAGTTCTACAAAAATTCGTTATAAAAAAATATAAAAAAGGTATTGCCATTTTTGAAATAATGTGTTATAATGGCTTAAAAAGACGAAAGGAGCGCAAAATATGGTAAAAATAAAGATCTTATCCGTTTTGCTTTTGTGCGCGCTCGCCCTGTCTCTTCTCGGCTGTAACGGCAATACGACGCCGGAGGAGACGAAGGCAACCGATAAGGAAGAGATCATCAAAAATGCGGAAGCGTGCCTTAAGATCGGCGGCAGATTTGAAAATCTCCTTATGGACGAAACGTCGGCTTATTTTTACGGCTTTGCCGCCGCGGAGGTAAGCTCCTTCCGTCTTGCGGTGGAAAAACTCCTTTGGCTGAAGGGTGAGGGCGACAGCTTCGCCGATCTTGCCGCGGACAGCAGATACACGGACTGGGATACGATAGCGGAGATGTGCTTCGCCTGCCCTTATCCTTACTATTTTGAAGGGTTGATATACGACGTTCAGGGCGAAAGCGAAGAGGCGAACGACGCTTACTCCAAAGCATCGATTATGGAAAACTTTCCCGATGAAGGTTTGAACTTTTATTATCTAAAGGACGAGAGCGTCTCCGATCTGTATTCTCTGCGCGACGAGCTGCGTGCCGTCGAAAACAAAATATATAAAGAATACACGCCCGTGATATACGGCTGCGAGAGATCGGTCTATGCGGCCTGCCCCGAATATCTTTTGCTTGACGCTTACGAGCTGCTTGAAAAAGAAAACTACGAATCAGCAATGATATCCGCCAGGTACGCCGTTCGCGAGAATCCGAAGATAGAAGAAAGCTGGGTCGTCGCCGTAACGGCGGCGATGTACGCCGATCAGCCGCACCAGGCGGCTATGTGGCTTGAAGAAGGCTCAAAGTATTTTCCCGAAAGCGAAGCGCTTCTGGTACTGCGTAACTCGTTAACCGATCTGAGTGCGCAGGCTTCGTCGGAAGGAGGTGAAAATCAGTGAAGAATACGGTGTTGAAAACAACGTCGCTGATACTCGCTTTACTTACGGTGTTTATGATCCTGCCGTCTTTGTTTACGGAAAAGGTCTTTGCCGCGTCGAACCTGCCGCTTGACGGTATCGACTACAAAAGACTGACGCAAAAGGCATCTTCCGCAATGTCAACCTTCGACGTCAGAATGAAGATAGGCGAGGTTGAACTCAAAGGCTTGATGATGGGCTCCGAGGGACTGACAATGGGCGAGATGAACGAGATAATCCTGTCGGAGCTCAAAAAACTGAATCTGAGCCTTGAGGAAGTCGAGGTACTCTCCGCGCTCGGAGAAAACCTCGAGCGCTCGCAATGGAAGGAATTCGGCAAAAGGCTCGCCGTCGCGGTGTCGGAATATATCCCGTCGGCAGGACCCGCGGGCGTGGTCAACCCCACCGATATTGTCAAATTTGCCTTATACGGCGATAATCCTTTGACCGCCGCGCCTCAGAGCGTGATTATCGGCAAGGAAAAGCAAGCCCTTGAAAAGGAGATAACCGACGCTCTGCAAAAAGAGGCGAAGCTGATGGGCAAAACGATAAAAAAGAAAGGCGGAGGTCTTTGGCTTGTCGGATTTGCGCTCAACTCCATATCCGCGGGCGAGGATCTTGCCGACGAAAAGGAATATGAAAAATTCTGCAAAAAGTTAGAGAAAGAATACGCGAAAATCGCGGAGTTTTACGCAAAATGCAGTCAAAGGCTGAACGACGAGGCGGAGCTCAAAAACTTCGGCAGAGGTATAATAACCTTTGACGAACGCTCCGTAAACACGACCGAATGTACGTTTCTCGGCGTATCGGGAGTTAAGATGCGCTACAGACTCTCGGGCACGCTCCGAAAGCAGGTCGCGGATGGAGAGATCGTCGTTGCGGGCGACAATTCGGGCACCTACGAGGGCGACCTCAAGCTTGAGATAGAGGGCGCAAATCTCGCAAACGATTTTGACGCTGTGTTTGCTGACCAGACCACTATTTGGAAAGGGACCGGTCACCAAAACGACTGGTGTCAGATACTGTACCGGTTCAGCGGACAGCCGGTGGATTTCCGCGAAAACTTCCTGAACAAGTTTATTTTCACCGTCAACCGCCCGACGTATCTGAAACGGACGCTCGTGGGACATTTCAAAGTAAAAATTCCGATTCCGGAAATAAATGGTACGGTGACGCCGGTTTTAAACGGCTCGTTCAACAACGTCTCGGACGGTATCGACTTTATATTCCGTATGACCTTCGGACAAGAATTCAAGTTTCACGAGAAAGATCCGCAAACCATGAAGGACCTGGGGCTGCCCGTTCAGCAGTGGCACCTGGAAACGCTTTTGCAGCAGGCGCCGGCTATCAGCTCGCTGCATTGCACGTGGGTCGGAAACCAGGCGGCAAAGGTGATGCTGGAGGGGTCGGTCGGGAACATCGTTTACGGCGGTGACGGACAGGATGTACTCATAACGGCGAGCGATTTAGGCACAGTATGGAAGCCTCTCGAAGAGGCGCCCGTTTTAACGATATCTTCATTTTCATAAAGGAGGTTTTGAAAATGAAAAGAATAATCTCACTGCTTATCATTCTTATTATGGTTTTGACGCTCGCCGCCTGCGGTGAAAGCGGTCAAACAAGCGATACGCTCGGACGCCGCGACGATACGACCGCGGCGCAGACCGCGGGCGAAACGGACGAGGGCGGCGCGCATGG
>CACZOH010000250.1 GCA_902782785.1 uncultured Ruminococcus sp.
AAAAGAACGATACAGGTGATAGGCAAGATATGCCGCATAATCTCAATGATACTGCTTGTGCTGAACGCGATAGGCGCGGGATTTATGATCATTTTCGGAATAGTTATGACGGTCATGCCGACGAACACAGCCGAGATAGATATAAAGGGCAACACGGAAATTGAGATATCCGGAAAGATCATAGAGAAAATACCGGACGGCACGATAAAGAGCTTTATAAGCGAATTCAACGAGGGTTTGTCAGGTTTTACTTTTAACGGGCAAAGCCTCAGCGAGGTCGGTCAGGGCGAAAACTCCGTTATATTCAGAAACAACGGTTCCTACGTTTATCTTAATCTGAGAAAACTCGGTATAGTCTGCATAATAAACGCTCTTATCACGGCGACGCTTATATACGTGCTTCTGATGCTTGGCAGATTTATGAAAAAGCTTGAGGAATCCGGTTCTCCGTTCGAGGACGGAGCGGTGAAGGCGATGACGCAGTTTGCGATATCTCTTTTGCCTTACGCGGTGCTTAAACCGACGCTCACCTCGCTTTCCGGCGCGATCTTTGCCACCGGAAACGTTTCCGTGAATTTCTCGATCGACACCACGACCGTTTTCGCGGCTCTGATAGTGATCCTAATGGTGCTGATCTTCAGGTACGGCGCGCAGTTGCAGAAAAACGAAGACGAAACGCTCTGACGGTATTCCGGTATGGGAAAAATAATACTCAGGCTCGACCGCGTGATGGCTGACCGCAAAATGAGCTTAAACGAGCTTTCTGAAAAAGCAGGCGTCGCAAACGTAAACCTCTCAAAGCTGAAAAACGGGCGTATCAGCGCGATCCGTTTTTCGACACTGATAGCGATATGCGAAGCGCTTGACTGTCAGCCCGGAGATATTCTTGAATATTCTCCCGAAGAATAATAAAAAAGCAACATGATCTTTGATTTTTATCATCAATGATTATGTTGTTTCTTTTATGTAAATTTACAAATATCGTTTGATATGCGCGTTAATATATGGTATAATACCATAATAACTATAATGGAGTAATTATATGTATATACTCGGGATAGATCCGGGGCTTGCGATCGTGGGCTGGGGAGTGGTCGAATACAGCGACAACAAGTTCAGAGCGCTGGGGTACGGAGCGATAACGACGCCCGCCGGCATCGACGTCGAACAGCGGCTTATCCAGATATACGACGGGCTTGACGGGATAATAAAAAAGTACAAGCCCGACGAGATAGCGGTTGAGGAGCTGTTCTTCAATACGAACCAGAAAACGGCGATAGCAGTGGCGGAGGCGCGCGGCGTGATACTGCTCTGCGGCATAAAAAACAAAGTCCCGCTTTACGAATACACGCCGCTTCAGGTCAAGCAGGCTGTCGTCGGATACGGACGCGCGGACAAAAAACAGGTCATAACGATGACTAATATGCTGCTCGATTTGAAAAAATCGCCGAAGCTGGACGATACATCGGACGCGCTTGCGATAGCCGTCTGTCACGGACATACGAGCGGCTCGGTGCTTAAGGATTTCTATAATCAAAAGAAAAAGAAGCTTTTGTGAAAACTCCCTCAGTCAGCGGAGCTGACAGCTCCCTCGGGGAGGGAGCCGGGATGGAAGAAGTTAACGAAGGGAAAAGTTATGTTTTATTATATCGAAGGAGAAATTGTTTTCTGTGAGCCGGGCACGGCTGTTATCGACGTCGGCGGCGTCGCGTACAAGATGACCGTCTCGTACAACACGTTCGCTTCCATGGCGGGCAAGGACAGAGCAAGGCTCTACACGTATTTATCCGTCAGCGAAAACGGGATCGAGCTGTACGGCTTCCATGACTTAGACGAGCTTGACGTTTATAAGCTCCTCACCTCCATTTCGGGCGTGGGACCGAAGGCGGCGCTGTCGATATTATCGATAATGACGCCCGCAAAGCTGCAGAGAGCCGTTGCATCCGACGACGTGAAGGCGATAGCAAAGGCGCAGGGCATTGGAAACAAGACCGCGCAGCTTATAATTCTGAAGCTTAAGGATAAGCTCGAGCTTTACAGATCAAGCGAAACGGAAACGGCGGGGGACGTCGGTCAGAGCGCGTCAGACGCGCTTGAAGCGCTTGTCGCTCTCGGCTACAACAGATCCGACGCGTCAAAGATTTTAGGTACGATGAACGTTTCCTCGATGAGCGTTGAGGACGTGATAAGAGAAGCGCTCAAGCGTTTGAGTTAAGGAGCTTTTATGGCTATATACGAAGATTTTGACGAAGGGTATTTTGAAGAACGGCTGACCTCCGCCGAGCAGACGGAGGAGGAGAACGAGACGGAGATATCTCTGCGGCCGGAGACTCTCGACGATTTTACGGGGCAGAGCTCCGTAAAAGAACAGCTCCGTATAGCGATAGACGCGGCGAAGCTGCGCGGCGAGGCGCTTGAGCACGTTCTGCTTTTCGGACCTCCCGGACTCGGCAAGACCACGCTTTCGCAGATCATAGCAAACGAAATGGGAACGAAAATACAGATAACGAGCGGTCCCGCCATTGAAAAATCGGGCGATCTTCTGGCTCTTCTGACAAACTCGGGCGAGGGCGACGTTCTGTTTATCGACGAAATACACCGTTTGCCCAAAAACCTTGTTGAAATGCTTTATTCCGCAATGGAAGACAAGGTGGTGGACATTTTCTTAGGCAAGGGTCCGTCCGCAAGAAGCATACGTATGCCGCTTAAAAGCTTTACGCTCGTCGGCGCGACTACGAGAGCGGGACAGCTCACACAGCCGCTTCGCGCGCGTTTCGGTCACGTTATGCGCCTCGAGCTTTACACGCCGGAGGAGCTTTCGGTGATCGTCAAGCGAAGCGCGGGCATCCTCGGGATAGAGATAGACGAGGAAGGCGCGCTTGAGCTTGCGTCGCGCTCGCGCGGCACGCCGCGTATAGCGAACAGACTGCTCAAACGCGTGCGCGATTACGCGCAGATCAAGGGCGACGGCAAAATAGACCTTGAAATAACGAAATACGCGCTTGAAAAGCTCGATATAGATAAGCTCGGGCTTGATAATATCGACAGGCGTATGTTGACGACCATAATCAAATTCTACGGCGGAGGTCCCGTCGGTATGGACACTCTCGCGGCGACGATAGGCGAGGAGGCGATAACGCTTGAGGACGTCTACGAGCCGTATTTATTACAGATAGGCTTTATCTCCCGTACGCCGCGCGGACGGTGCTGTACGTACCTTGCGTACGAGCATATGGGGATACCGATGAACAGCGATAAAAACTCGGATAAGAAAAACAACGGTCAGATCACCGCGTTTGACGGAGAGGAATAATGATATTCAAGGCTGACGGCTGGCGCGATTACGAGCTTATAGACTGCTCGGATAAAGAGCGCCTTGAAAGGTGGGGCGACGTGATCATGATACGCCCCGATCCGCAGGTAATATGGCAGGGCAGGCGCGAAAGCGCTTTGTGGAGCCGCGCGCAGGGCGTGTATAAACGCTCGGCTTCGGGCGGCGGAAGCTGGGAGAAAAACGATATGCCCGAAAAATGGAGCATATCTTACCGCGATCTCAGGTTCAATATACATCCGATGTCGTTCAAGCATACGGGGCTTTTCCCCGAGCAGGCGGTCAACTGGGACTGGTTTTCAGGCCTTATACGCGGCGCAAAAAGAAAAATAACCGTGCTCAACCTGTTCGCCTATACAGGCGGCGCGACGGTCGCCGCCGCGGCGGCGGGAGCGGACGTAGTCCACGTTGACGCGTCAAAGGGCATCGTGGCTCAGGCAAGGGAAAACGCGGCGCTGTCCGGCTTGTCCGACGCGCATATAAGATATATAGTGGACGACTGTAAAAAATTCGTTTTGCGCGAGATACGGCGCGGCAACAAATACGACGGCATCATAATGGACCCTCCGTCTTACGGGCGCGGACCGTCCGGCGAGACGTGGAAGCTGGAGGAATGCATAGACGAGCTTGTGGGGCTTTGCGCACAGCTTTTATCGGATGAACCGCTGTTTTTCCTGCTTAATTCCTACACGACGGGCTTGTCCGCGTCCGCCATGGAGTGCCTTCTCAGGCTGAACGTAAAGAAAAACGGCGTGTTTGAATGCGGCGAGGTCGGCTTGCCCGTAACACAGAAAAGAATAATACTGCCCTGCGGATCAGCCGCGCGGTGGTATTCGGAAAGATAGAAATGGATAATATTATAGAAATAAAAAACCTGAGCTTCTCCTATAAGGATTCGGAGGGGAATCTGCACCCGGCGCTTCACGATATAAATCTGAACTTTGAGCGCGGAACGTATACCGCCGTCCTCGGTCACAACGGCTCGGGCAAATCAACGCTTGCAAAGCTTATAAATATGGTCCTGACGCGTGAGGACGGCGAGATAGACGGGAGCATAACCGTCTGCGGCAAAGAGGTCACGGGCGATCTGACGGACGACGAGGCGTACGATATACAGTGCCGCATCGGTATGGTCCATCAGAATCCCGACAACCAGATAGTGGCGACGACCGTAGAGGAGGATATAGCCTTCGGACCGGAAAACCTCGGCACAGATCCCGTTGAGATACGGAAGACCGTGACCGAGATGCTGAAAGCCGTCGGTATGGAGGGACACGAGAAATCGGCTCCGCACAGACTGTCGGGCGGTCAGAAACAGCGCATAGCCGTCGCGGGCGTGCTTGCTATGCACCCCGAATGCATAATATTCGACGAGTCGACCGCGATGCTCGATCCGCAGGGCAGAGAAGCGATAATGAACACGATAGAAAATCTCCATAAAAAAGGAGACGTAACCATAATAACGATAACGCACTATATGAACGAGGCGACGGACGCCGACCGTGTCATAGTGCTTAATCACGGCGAGGTCTTTATGGACGGAACGCCCGAGGAGATCTTCACGCAGGTCGACAAGCTCCATTCCGTGAGCCTTGACGTGCCGCAGGTCACGGAGCTGTTTTACAAGCTCAGACAGGCGGGGAAATACGACGGCGAGCTTCCGCTCCATACGGAGGAGGGCGCGGCGGCGCTCAAAGAATTGATCACAAGGACAAGAGGTTAACTTTGCCTATCATATTTGAAAACGTGTCTTACACGTACGGAGCGAACACTCCGTTCGAGCATAAGGCGCTCGATAAACTCAATTTAATAATAAACGACAATGAAATAACCGGCCTGATAGGACAGACCGGAAGCGGAAAGTCAACGATAGCTCAGCTCTGCAACGGCTTGTATAAGCCCGACGAGGGCACGGTGTACGTTGACGGAGTTGACATAAACGCAGATAAAAAGAAGAAAAAGGAAAACTTTTTTAAAGTCGGCCTTGTTTTCCAGTACCCCGAATATCAGCTTTTTGAAGATACCGTCGAGCACGATATCGCCTACGGCCCCAAAAATATGGGTTTGCCCGAGGACGAGATAAAGCGCAGAGTGACGGACGCCGCGGCTTTCGTCGGACTTGACGCTCATTCTCTTGTAAAATCCCCGTTTGATATATCGGGCGGTCAGAGAAGACGCGCGGCTATAGCCGGCATTATCGCCATGGAGCCGAAATATCTGATCTTAGACGAACCGGCGGCGGGGCTCGATCCTATGGGGCGCGACGATATCCTGTCAAAGCTGAAAGAGTATCAGAGAAAGACCGGCATATCCGTCGTCATTATAAGCCACAGTATGGAGGATATGGCGAAATACTGCGACAGGATCATAGTCCTACGCCAAAACGGCATATATAAATGCGGAAGCAAGGCGGAGATATTCTCCGATCCGACAGCCCTGCGTGAAATGGGGCTGAGCGTCCCGCAGATAACGAAAATGGTCTACTGCGCCGAGCAGCTGGGCGTGTCGTTTGAAAGACCCATATACACGGTCGACGCCGCGTTTGAGGACGTTATGAAAATGCTTGACGGAGGTGACGGCAATGATACGTGATATCACTCTCGGTCAGTATTTTCCCGGCAATTCTCCGATACACAAAATAGACGCGCGGGCAAAAATAATAATGACTCTTATCCTTATCGTCGCCGTTTTCGTCGCGTCGAGCGGGTTTTCATTCGCGCTTCTGTTCATCGTTTCGGCGACGGTGTTCCTGATGTCCCGCATTTCGTTCAAAACGCTTGTAAAGGGACTCAAGCCCATCGTATTCGTTCTTATATTCACAACGCTTTTTCAGATATTCTTTACAAGAACGGGAACGCTTCTGGTCGACTGGTGGATCATAAAGATATATTCAAACGGGATCATATACGCGATAAAGATGTTTGTCCGTATTATCGTGCTCATATCCACGACATCCGTTCTCGTGTCGTATACGACCTCACCGATAGTTCTTACGGACGGTATAGAGGGACTTATGACGCCGCTTGCGAAAATAAAGGTCCCGGTGCACGATTTTGCGCTCGTTATGTCGATCGCCCTGCGCTTTATCCCGACGCTCCTTGAGGAAACGGAGAAGATAATGTCCGCGCAGAAGGCGAGAGGTACGGATTTTTCAACGGGAAGCCTTATGAAGCGCGCGAGAGCCCTGCTCGCGGTGTTCGTACCGCTTCTGGCGTCGGCGGTCCGCCACGCTTTCGAGCTTGCGGACGCGATGATCTGCCGCGGTTACAGAGGCGGCAAGGGGAGAACGAAGCTGAATAAAATGAAATTCAGATTTTTCGATTTTATATGGCTTCTTTTGTCGGCTGCGGTGCTTGCGGGCGTCATACTGCTCAATTACGTGCCGATAGACCCCTTGAATATGATATTCGGACAATGACGTATTTACTTGAGATCGCCTATTCAGGCGTTTCGTACAGCGGGTTTCAGATACAGAAAAACGCAAGAACGATAGCTGGCGAGCTTACGCGCGCGTCAAAAAAGCTTTTCGGCTGCGAATGTAAGATCCGGGGCTGCAGCAGAACGGACGCGGGCGTGCACGCAAGGCAGTTTTTCTGTTCCGTCCAAACGGAAGACGGCGCAAACGCCGTCCCGCCCGATAAGATACCCGCTGCGATGAATACTCTTTTACCGTACGATATAGCCGTGAAGTCGGCGAAGACCGTCCCGGACGGCTATAATCCGAGATTTGAGACTTTATATAAGGAATATCGCTACGTTATATACAACAAAGCGGAAAAGGACCCGTTTTCATATAAGCTGAAGCTTCCTTATCCTTATCCGCTCGACGCGGATATGCTTGATAAAGAGGCGAAGGATTATATAGGCGAGCATGATTTCACGTCGTTTATGGCGGCGGGCTCAGACGTTATATCGACCGTACGCACGGTAACGGACGCGTCCGTTAAAAGAGAGGGCGACGACGTGATCTTCACCGTATCCGCGGACGGGTTTTTATACAATATGGTCAGGATAATGACGGGCACGCTTTTGTATATAGCCGAGGGAAAGATAGAAAAAGGGACCATACCTGAAATAATAAAAGCAAAGGACAGAGGAAAAGCCGGGATCACAGTTTCGCCGGACGGACTTTATTTGAACAGGGTAGTGCTTAAATGAGTTTATTCTTCAAAAAGAAAAAACAGAACAGGAATAACAGCGACGAGCTTGTTGAAAAACGGACCGAAATAAGCTCGGGCGGCGACGCCGTGGAGGGACTTTACGGCGACGATATGCCCGCGCCCGTCAACAAGCGTTACAAACGCGCCGCCGTTGTTGTAGGAATATCGAAATATATAGTTCTCACCGCGCTTTTCATATTCTTTATGTCCATGACGTTCGTTTATTCGTCGGAGATAACCGTGGAGAATTTCAGATATATCCTGAAGGATATGAACCTGAAGATACCGACGGGAAAAGAGGAGTACGGCGATATCTATTACGTCGCGGATATGGAGCAGAGCTTCGCCGTCTATCGCGACGACTTTGTCTGCGTCGGAAGAAGCACGCTGCAGGTCATAGATATGACGGGCAAGCAGGTGCAGAGCACGGCGCTCAGATACGTGAAGCCGAAACTTGTGACAAGCGGCAAATATATGCTCGTTTACGATCTTTCAAACACTCAGTACAGTATTTACAACACCTTTTCGCTTCTTTATTCCGGCTCGCTCGAATATCCCATATCCGACGCGGATATGAACGACGAGGGATATTATCTCATAGTCAGCCGCGACGCCGAATATAAAACCAACGTGACAGTATATAATAAAGAGATGGAACCCGTTTACGTTTATCAGACAAACGACAGATACGTTTTTGACGCTCATCTGTATAACGACGGATCGTTTATCCTCTACTGCGCAAAGGCGAGAGACGGCGACAGCGTATCGGAAATAATAAAGGGAAACATAAAGGAAAAGGAAGTAAAGGTCACGTTTGAGCGAAGCGGCACGGTATTTCTTTCCGCTGAAAGAAGCGGGCTCGATACTACGTCCGTATTAGGCTCCGACACGCTTCTGTTCTTCTCCGGCGATACGCCGGTGGCGGAATATTCGTTTTTCGGAAGAGTATGCAGAAGATTTGACGCGGGCGACGGCAACACCGCGATAGTTCTCTCGTCAGAGGGCGCGGGCGCGGATTCCGTGCTCATAGTGTTCGACACCGCGGGCAAGGTGCTCTATGAGGGCGACGCGGGATCGGATATTTCCGAGCTTTACTGCCATAATAAAAACGTTTACAGTCTTTACACGGGAAGCGTTGAAAGATTTGAGATAAACACGGGCAAAACGTATTATTACGGCTCGGGATACGAGACGAAGGGGCTTGTTTTCGCAGACGACGAAATAGTTCTCGCGGCGACCGCGGGCAGCGCTTATCCCGTATCCGTTTACGACGACTTTAAGGAGAGATAAGATGTTCATTGTTGTTGATATTGCGCTTGTCCTGATATTCGTTCTGTGCCTTATAATAGGCTGGAAAAGGGGCTTTTTCGATCAGATGATAAGCCTGTTTTCGGGCATAATCGCGTTTTTTGCCGCGTATTTCCTGACGCCGCTCGCCGCTCCGTTTGTGAGCAAGCACCTGTTTCTGACACGTATATCGGAAAAAGCGTCGGAGCTTATAAGAAGCATCGGAGACGGGATCGGCGGCGCGGACCTGTTCGGCAGCGGCAAGGCGAACGAGACGTTTCGCGCGATACTTGAGAAATTCGGCGCGGATTACGACGCGATAAAGGAGAAATTCGCCTCCGCGGTGACCGAGGGAACGGATAAAGCCGCGGGCGCGATAGCGGATCACATAGCGGAGCCGGTGTCATACGCCATATCGTACGCTCTGTGCTTCCTTGCGATATTCATACTCACGCTCATTGCGTTATGGATATTGAAGTACGTTCTTAAAATAGCGGATAAGCTGCCCGTTATAAAGCAGGCGAACGCCCTGCTCGGGCTTGTTATGGGAGCAGTGACCGGTATAATAATCATCTGGGTGCTGTCCGTGATGCTCAAGCTCGGACTGCCTTATCTGTCGAACGTACAGCCGAAGATCTTCCCCGAGGATCTGTTTGAGAGGTCGTTTGTTCTGCGGCTCGTGTATAAGCTGAACGCGGTCCGCGCTATGATAGATTTTTCGTATATTAAAAAGCTTATAGGTGTATAAGGAGAAACCGTAAATGCAATTATGTTCAAGATGTCAGAAAAGACCTGCCATAGTCTTTGTGACAAAAATGGAAAACAACGAAACGAAAAACGAGGGACTTTGCCTGAACTGCGCAAAGGAGCTCGGTTTGCCCGTTGACAATATTTTAAAGAATATGGGCGTAAGCACGGACGATATAGATAACGTTACAAACGAGATAGACGCGCTCGTATCGCAGGACGATACGGAGTCCGAGCCGTCTATGGCGGACGATGAGGAGAACAACGCCCCCGCGATAGATCTGAAATCCATTTTCGGGCGTCTGACGAACGAGCTCAACAACCTCGGCAGAAATCAGCAGAATAAAAACAAGCAGAAGGAGCAGACCGAAAAGAAGCAGAGCAAGCGCAAGTTTTTGAACGATTACTGCAAGGATCTGACGACCGCGGCGAAGGAAGGGCGGCTCGACCGCATCATAGGCCGCGAAAAGGAGCTCGCCCGCGTCATACAGATACTGATGCGCCGTCAGAAAAACAACCCGTGTCTGATAGGCGAGCCGGGCGTGGGCAAGACCGCTCTCGCGGACGCGCTGGCGCAGAGGATAGTGAACGGAAACGTTCCGTATAAGCTCAGAAACAAAGAAGTCTTCGTGCTCGACCTCACGGCTCTCGTCGCGGGAACGCAGTTCCGCGGACAGTTTGAGGGCAGGATGAAGGGGCTTATCGAGGAGATAAAGCGCGAGGGCAATATAATCCTCGTTATAGACGAGGTCCATTCCATAGTCGGCGCGGGCGACGCGGAGGGCAGCATGAACGCCGCGAATATACTGAAGCCCGCTCTGTCGCGCGGAGAAATACAGGTCATAGGCGCGACGACGCTCGGAGAATACAGAAAATATATAGAAAAAGATTCCGCGCTAGAGCGCCGTTTCCAGCCTGTCGTCATAGCGGAGCCGTCCGTATCCGATACAGTGGAGATCATAAAGGGCATAAAAGAGTATTACGAAAAATACCACGGCGTCATTATAACGGATGAGCTTGCGGAAAAAGCGGTCAGACTGTCGGAGAGATATATAACGGACAGATTTCTGCCCGATAAGGCGATAGACCTGATAGATGAGGCGGCTTCGTACGTCGCGATAAACACGCCCGTTATCGACGAATATGAGAAGAAAAGCGACGATTTAAAAGCCGTCGAGCGTGCACGCGAAGCGCTTGAAAACGTTCCGGAGCCCGATAACGACGAGGCTAAGAGAAGAAGGTACGAGGAGCTTGCCACGCTCAAATCGGACGAGCTGCGCCTGCAGGAGGAGCTTTCATCCCTGCGTGAGAAGCGCAACAGCGTATATCTCACCGTCGCCGATCTTGCAAGAGTCATAGAGATCTGGACCGGCGTTCCCACGGGCAACGTGACCGAGAACGATTTTGAGCGCGTGGCGAGGCTCGACAAGGAGCTGCGCGAGCGTATAATAGGTCAGGACGAGGCGGTCTCCGCGGTCGTCCGCGCCATAAAGCGCAAATACGCGGGCGTTTCCGTCAAGCGCAAGCCCGTTTCCTTCATATTCGCGGGACCCACGGGCGTCGGTAAAACGGAGCTTGTAAAACAGCTGGCGCAGAGACTGTTCGACACGCCGGAGTCGCTTCTGCGGCTCGATATGTCCGAATATATGGAAAAGCATTCCGTATCGCGTATGATAGGCTCTCCTCCCGGCTACGTCGGCTACGACGAGGCGGGTCAGCTTACGGAAAAGATAAGAAGAAAGCCGTACTCCGTGATACTCTTTGACGAGATAGAAAAAGCGCATCCCGACGTTCTCAACATCCTTTTGCAGATACTTGACGACGGCAGGATAACGGACGCTCAGGGCAGAGAGGTCAATTTTGAAAACACGGTCATAGTCATGACGACCAACGCCGGCTCGACTTATACGACGGCGCAGGCGGGCTTCGGCTCGGGCGGCGTTGAGACGAAAACGGAAAAGGCTCTCTCCGAATTTCTGCGTCCCGAATTCATAAACAGGATAGACGCCGTTATAACGTTCAATTCTCTTACGAAGGACGACTTCAAGGGCATTGTCCGCGTCATGCTTTCCGACGTTGCGTCGGCAATGAAGGAGCGCGGAATAGAATTCTCATACACCGACGCGCTCTGCGAGCTGATAATTGAAAAATCGTATTCCAAAAAGTTCGGCGCGAGAAATATGAGAAGATATATAGAATCAAACGTAGAGGACGCGATAGCGGAGCTTCTGATAGAAAGTAAAGGCGTGTTCCCGAAAAAACTTCTGGCAGACGCCGTTGACGGCAAAATAACCGTAACAGAGGTCAACTCTTGAAAAACAACGAAACACAGGATATCAAGGCGGAATACGTCAACGATACGGACTGGTACAGGTTCGATCTCGACGTGCTCTGCAGAAAGCTCGGAACGGACTGTGAAAAGGGGCTCTCGGATGAAGCCGTGCGCGCAAAAAAAGCGCTCCACGGAAAAAACGACATTTTCCCCTCGGACTCAAACGATAAGGATAACGCGCCGAAAACAGCATTTTCGGTGCTTTCCGTGCTTCTTATAATCTCGCTTGTGCTGGCGGGCTTTCTTATGGGAGACAAGTCCTCGGTATTCGGCGTGATACTGACGGTCGCGGGCTACGCGGGCGTGCTTATAATGTTTATTTTCGCAAAGCGGCTCGCCTCAAATATGGCGGATTATTCCGTCCCGGAGATACGCGTAATAAGAAACGGAAAAACGTACCGCATAAATCAGAAAGGGCTCGTCCAGGGCGATCTGATATATCTGTCCGAGGGCGATCTCGTCCCGTGCGACGGAAGGCTCGTTTCCTCATATTCTCTCAAGGTGCTTGAGAAGAATATATCGGGCGGCGACGGCGTAAAGGACGCGGATTATGAAAACAAGCTGAACGGCCTTGACACGGCGGAGCAGAGAAGCATGGTATTCGCGCGCTCCGCGGTATCGTCGGGCTCGTGCTTCGTCATAGTCTGCGACACGGGCTCGCACACGCTCGCCGTCCGCCGCGGTATAAAGGCGAAGGCAACGGGCAGCTCCACGCTTGAGATATTCAACACCGTGACAAAGATCTCGCGCATATATTCCGTTATATGCAGCGTAGTCGTTTTCGCCGTTACGGCGCTGTCTTACATAAAAGGCGGTGAAGAAGAGATATTTTCAACGTTTCTTCTGATGCTCTCCGTCGCCGCGTCGTCGTACTGTGAGCTTTTGTGCGCAATAGCGTACACGGCGGTTTCGTACGGCATATCTCCGATACACGAAAAGGACAGCGTTTACAACACCGGTATAATTATAAAAAATCTCTCCGCCGTGAACCGTCTGAGAAATCTCAACTGTCTGATAGTGCCGAAGACGGCGGGCATATGCGAAAAGCACATAGAGGCGGAGAAGGTATTTACGAACGACAGAGAGCTTGAATTGACGGAGGAAAACGCGGACAAGCTCCGCCGTACCGTATATATCGCCATATCAACGTTCGGCGGTCGTGAAAACCACGCAAAAAAACAGACGTCGCTCACGGCTGAGCAGGACGCCGTAACGGAGCTTGCGGACAAGCTCGGCTATACGATCGACGACGTGGAAAAGAATATGGTCCCGCTCGATTATTCCGCAAGCGACGGCGACAGACTGTTTGACGCCGCGCTTGTTATCCACAGAGAGCAGTATATGATCTGCGTCCGCGGCTCGGCTACTCAGATCGTGAACAGATGCAGCCGCAGGATATCTAACGGCACGCCCGTTCCGCTCTCCGCGGACGGAGTGAACGACCTGCTCAAGCGCGCAAGGGAATACGGGGACTCTGCATACCGCGTGATAGCCGTCGCCACAAAACCGAGCAAATACAACAACCTTGACAGGGTGAACACCGAAGACGATCTTTGCTTTGAGGGATTTATCGTCATGCGCGAACCGTTTTCTCCCGCTTGCGCGGAGGCGGTGTCGAACCTTGAAAAGCTCGGCGTCAAGACCGTTATGTTCTGCGACGATATGACGGCGCAGAGCGTTCGTCTCGCAAAGCATATAGGTATATGCCGCGACGACGGACAGATGCTCTCCGCCCCGGAATTCGTATCGTCGAACATAAACATTATAGACCTTAAAATGATGTCGTACCGCCTTTTCCGCGGTATGAGCAACAGACAGAAACGGTATATCGCGGATTCGTATCTCGCGGCGGGCGAACATATAGGCGTTATAGGACAGCACCTGTTTGACGTTTCGCTCATGAACGGAACGGATACGGTCGGCTTCGCCGCAAACCTCACGTTATCGCGCAAAAAGAGCAAAAACGGCGCCGAAATAAAGGGAACGTACAGCAGCGACGGAAGCGAGGCGCTGAAACGCGCCGCGGACGTCGTTATCTCTCCCGCCGACAGGACCGGCAGAGGCGGCATAAACGCCGCGTACGACGCGATACTTACCGCGCGCAAGGTCTGCAACAACGTAAGAAACATACTGTTTTATATAATTGCGTCCAACAGCGCGCGCCTTCTCATCGCCCTGCTTTCCGTGTTTTTCGGATTGAACGGGATGTCCGTACCGCAGATGATATTCTCCGGTATAGCGGTAGATCTGCTTGCGATCGTCTGTATGTGCAACGCCAACAATAAAAAAATGTCCGTGAACGAGGACCTGTTGAAAAAAGCGTCGGAGAACAGACTGAGGACGGTCGTCACCTCCATCGTATCCGGTCTGCTTTGCGGCGGACTTGCGATAGGCGGCTCCGTATTCGCGTCGCTTCTGGGACGCGACGCGTCGTCGGCTTCCGCCGTATGCTTCACCTCCATGATACTGCTTCAGCTCTTAGGCTGTCTTGAGCTTATGCGCGGGCGGTACGGCTTCTTTGACGGGCTGACGAACGTTTATATAATCTGTTCGCTTCTGCTTCTTGAATATCTGCTTCTGTCCGCCGTTTTCCCGACGTTCTTCACGCTGTATCTGACGGGCTCGGCGTATATAAGCGGTATAGCGATCTGTCTTATCCCCGCGGCGATATTCGTTATCGTCTGCGCGATAATAAGAGGCTTCAAAATACGTAGATAACGGTGTAGTATGAAAAAGATCATTTGTGCGGCGCTTGCAGCCGTGATGCTTCTCCTGCCGCTTCCGGCGCTCTCGTCGTGCGGCAGACAGAAATACGACCTTGTTCTTATAACCGACACGGGAAACGTTACGGACAAGGGTTATAATCAAAGCGCGTGGACCGCAATGACGGAGTTTTCGATCGAGAGGGATCTCGACTGCAGATACTTCATACCGTCGGGCAGTGACAAGGACGCGCTCCTGACGCAGATCCGCGCCGCCGCTGACGACGGGGCGAAGGTCATAGTCCTTCCGGGCAGCGTTTTCGAGGTCGCCGCGAATACCGCGCAGCGCGAGTATCCCGAGGTCAAATTCATACTCATAGACGGAAGACCGCACCCGGACGACACAACTGTTGACGACGTGCTTTCAAACACCGCGTCTTTGCTTTACGCGTCGGAGCAGGCGGGCTTTGCCGCGGGATACGCCGCGGTAAAGGACGGATACAAAAAGCTCGGCTTTATGGGAGGTATCCCGGACGGCGATACGAGAGCCTACGGCTGCGGCTTTTTGCAGGGCGTCAAATACGCGGCGGATGAAAGCGGAGTGAACGCGGAGGTCACGTACATCTGTACGGGCGCCGCGGACGACAGGGATAAAAACAAGGAGACTGCGGTATCGATGTACGAGAGCGGTACCGACGTGATATTCGTGCACGGCGAGCCTGAAGGCGCGGTGCTCGAAGCCGCGGCTGAAAAGAGAGGGCTTGTCATCTGCTCCGACAGCGACAGACGTCACGTCTCGTCGGTCGTGCTCACGTCGGCGGTCAAGGGCGTTTCCGCGTCTTTGAAATACGTTCTGCGCTCGATATACGACACAAAGGATTTTGAATACAGCTTCGGCGGCAAGATCACGTATTTCGACGCGGCGCACGGCGGCGCAGGGCTTTCCTCCTTCGTTATAAACGACAGCAACGGCAACGCTTTCGACAGGTTTTTGAAATTCACAAAAGAGGATTACGAAGAGCTGCTCACGCTCCTTTCTCAAAACGAGATAAACGTGAAGCGCGATATAACGGTTTACGATCCGAACGGCTACGCGACTGCGGAGGAGCTCGTTTCGGGACTTTCGCTCGACGGCGTCGCCGTTTCCGTACAGCTGCAGAAATAAAAAACGCCCGTCAAAGGATAAATCACGTTTTTTGTTGATATTGCACAAAAAACAAAGTCTAAATTTTATATAATAAATTTGTGAAAAAATAAAAAAAGACTTGATAAAACATTATTATTAGTGTATAATACTCTTGTTATGACAAAACAAGTATAATAAAATATAAGGAGTTTACTATGGCAAAATCTATCCGCAATGTGTGTCTTGCGGGACACAGCGGTCACGGCAAAACGACGCTTGCCGAGGCTATGCTTTATCTGACAAAGGCGATCTCCCGTTTCGGTAAGATAACCGAGGGGAACACAACGCTTGATTACGATAAGGAGGAGATCAAGCGCGGTTTTTCGATTTCCGCGGCGATAGCTCCCATTGATTGGAAGAATACAAAGATCAATATCATCGACACTCCCGGGTATCTTGATTTCTACGGTGAAGCCGCAGAGGGTATGCGCGTCGCAGACAGCGCCGTTATAGTCGTTGACGGCAGATCCGGCGCCGACGTCGGTACGGAGCTTACGTGGGAGCGCGCGGTTGAGCGCGGCATCCCCAAGGCTTTCTTCATCAACCGTTTTGACGATCCGGAAGCGAGATTTGAGCGCGTGTTCGACGATCTGCGCGAGAAATTCGGTCCCACCGTATGTCCCGTCGTCATCCCGATGGTAGAGGGTGAGAAGGTCATCGGCTTCCTTGATCTTATAGATATGCGCGAATACGTCTATAAAGACGGCAAGCACGTTGAGGCTGAGATACCCGCGTCATTTGCGGATACCGCCAACAAATACAGATCCGAGCTGCTTGAATCCATAGCGGTCACGAGCGAGGAGCTTATGGAAAAGGTCCTCATGGAAGAGGAAGTCACAAGAGAAGAAGCGGTCGAGGCG
>CACZOH010000251.1 GCA_902782785.1 uncultured Ruminococcus sp.
AAGGGGGACCGCGGCCGGGGTTCCCCGACGCGAACTTGAGAGCGTTGGGGGTTCGCGGCGTGCGGTGGATGAGGCGAACACCGCTTCCGCAAAAAAACGTTTAAGCGCGGCGTCGAGGCGCTGACGGGCGGGATGGCGGCTTTGATGAATTATTTTACAAAAACGATAAAAAAGCTTGATTATTTATCGTCCGGTACGTATTACAATAAAAAATATAATATTTTTTTCCTTTTTATGTGACTTTTTAAACCCGGATTATCACTATATAAGTGAAGGGCAAAGGTGATGATATGATCGACGTACTTATAATCGAGCGTTTGAAGCAGCGCGACGAGACGGCGCTTGAAGATATCAAAAAGCGCTACGGTGACACGTGCTACAAAACGGCATTTACCATACTGAAAAGCAGAGAAGACGCGGAGGAGGTCTGCGCCGACACTTTGCTTGCGGTATGGAACAATATACCGCCGGATTGTCCGGAGAATCTCGGCGGGTATATTTTTAAGATCGCCCGTAACAAAGCGCTTGAAAGGTACCGCGCGAACACGGGACAGCTCCGCAATCCGAAGCTTACGGTCCCGCTCGACGAGCTCGGCGACTGTATCGTCGGAGGCGATACGGA
This sequence comes from uncultured Ruminococcus sp., assembly GCA_902782785.1. Classification (GTDB taxonomy): domain Bacteria; phylum Bacillota; class Clostridia; order Oscillospirales; family CAG-272; genus UBA1248. The sequence continues at coordinate 623 of CACZOH010000251.1, forward strand.
GACGGACTTTGACGAAAGACAGCTTGTCACACTGTTGAACCGCTTTTTATCATCACAAAGCGAGCAGGACAGACGTGTTTTTATCTGCCGTTATTTCTACAATATGAAATACGGCGAGATAGCAAAGAAATACGGCATAGGTCTTTCCCGCGTGAAAATGTCCGTCAAAAGAACAAAACAGAAGCTCTCTGAGCTGCTTGAAAAGGAAGGGTATTGATATGAAGAAAAAAGATTTACTGTATAAAGCCATGGGCGAAATAAAAGACGGTATGGTAAGTGACGCGGCGGAGTACGAGGCGGAAAAACGCGATTTCTCGCGCCTGCGCACCGCGCTTGAAGCCGTTGCCGTCGTCGCCGTAGCCTGCGGCTTCGTCGTCCTATCCGTAGTGCTCACAAAGGTCTCGGGACCTAAGACCGATCCCGCGGCTGTCGGCACCGATACGGGCACCGAGCAGGTGACGGAAACGGAAAAAGACCGTGAAATTACCGACAATACCGATAAAGCGCCCGATACCGAGGCACCCGATACCGAGGCACCCGATACTGAGGCACCCGATACTGAGGTGACAAAGACAGAGGAAGAAAAGTTTTTCATAAAGCTTTATTCAAAGGCATATGACGGTTTTGTAGGTGTTAAAGATGGCGTTTTAGTCGTAAGAGATTACAAAGGCCTTCACAATAACCCGTCCAGAGTGTCAAAAGAATTGCCGGGATCGGAAGCGCTTATGCTGACTGAGACAATGAAAAAAGAAGACGTTCAAACAATTATAGGAAACATAGCGGGTGGTATAGACCTGGCGGATAACGATATTTATGTCTTTTGGGATTATGAATTATCGGACGGCAAAACGTTTTGTCTGACCGCGCATTCTATGGAAAATGAAGACAAAAACGGTTTTATATACGTGTTTGACAAGCTTCCGCTCACCCGCCTGAAAGCCGAGATTTTGAAAGCCGAACTCAAAAGGAGCGAATTAAGCGAGGATAAAAAAGCGGAATTTGAAAAAACGCTGTCAGAGCTTGATGCGCTGTATGAGGAATACTCGGAGGAATACTGCAGCGGTGCGGCTGCGTTTGCAAAACGCTTAGCGGGCTTCGAGATACCGTATAAAAACGATGTGGAATACGCGTCCGAGCTTATAAACACCGTATTTACCGCGGCGAAGGATCATATGCAGAGCAAGCGGGAGTATGACGATTTAGATTATGACGACGATTTGAAACGTCTTACCTACGAGGGCTTTATACTGCAGGATTTCTGCGATATTATAGGCAAAAACAATTCCGCGGAGGATATGATAAAAGCCGCAAGCGACTTATATGACAAAATAAGAATAAAGAATAAAAACAGTGTGATCATAAAAACTCATGAGGTATCGCCATACATTGAATATGATTACCTTGTCAACTATAATAAAAACGACGGCTATTCGGAATACGTAAGAATATCTACAAGATATAACGCCGTGTTATACTATAAAGAAACGCCGGAAAAAGAAACGGTGTATTCAATAATGTATTCAGACGGCAGGATAAAGAATAATACGCCCGAGCAGGTACGCAAAAACGTAGTCTCCGCAGAGAAGTTTGAGGAAAGCACGGGGATAAAGATAGATTTCAACTTCGATCAGACTTTAGTCGATTTAATGCTTGACAGAATTTACAGCCACCCCGAGACGTCGGATATGACGTACAGACTTAAGGAAACGCTTGAGTATGACAAAAACCACAATGTAATAACGAAAGAAGTGACCGAGAGTGACTGCAAAATATACTGCATACCTTTCTTCGCAACAGAAGTCTCCCGAAAACTTGAATCGCCATACGCTGTGTACCGTTATAACAGTTATCCCGAATATTCCGGTATTGGCGGCGACAACGAAACGTGCATAATACAAGTATCCTTTACAACCGATAAGATAAAGATCTGCGGAATAGGTTTGAGCTCTACGTATGAGGAATTTGAAGAAACGTTTGCATCGCTCGGATTTATCGTAACGAAAAACGGTAATAACTACAGAGCGGAAGACAAAGAGACGGGATTGAGAATATCCGTTGCCGACATAACTGATTATAGTAACGGCGGAAAACAAGAGCGTGTTATGACAATGAACCTTTCGCCTATGCAAAGAAGTGTGATAAATTATTGATAAATCCACCCACGAAAAAGACCGCCCCGGCGGTCTTTTCTTTACCTTCTCCAATAGGGGAAGGGGGACCGCGGCCGGGGTTCCCCGACGCGAACTTGAGAGCGTTGGGGGTTCGCGGCGTGCGGTGGATGAGGCGAACACC
>CACZOH010000252.1 GCA_902782785.1 uncultured Ruminococcus sp.
AACCGCCACGGTTTCAAAAATCAAAAACATTATAAGAGGAAAGAGATATTTTCGTATGTGTTTCATATTGCAATCCTCGATTATAAAGACTGCGACGGGAACGCGTCCCGCCGCACCTCTTAATTCTTAATTATAAATGATTCTTAATTACACGTTCCCCTGTCTGTCGGCGAGTATCTTCATTATCTGAGCGAACTCATCGTCGGATATTCCGTTATCGTCTTCTTCCTTCTTTACGGGTTTCGTTTCCGCTGCGGGCTCCGCCGGCGCAGTCACTGTCGTAACGGGCGTTACGACGGGCTTCTGCTGCTGGATCGGCGTGACCGTCGGCTGCTCAGCCGCTTTCTTTATGACAGTCTGCGGTTTTACGGCACCCTTTATGGAACCTTCAAAGCCCGTGGCGATGACGATTATCTTCATCTCGTCCTCGAGATCGTTATCAAAGTTCGCGCCCCAGATAACGTTCGCGTCGGCGTGCGTTTCGTTTGAGATCAGCGTTGACGCCGTTACAACGTCGTCGAGTCCTATATCGGGCGACGCGGTGACGTTTATGATTATGCCGCGCGCACCGGTGATCGACGTTTCAAGCAGCGGGCTCGATATAGCCGCTCTCGCCGCCATTTCCGCTTTGTCCTTGCCTTTTGCCGCGCCTACGCCCATATGAGCGAATCCCGCGTCCTTCATTATCGCGCTGATGTCCGCAAAGTCGAGGTTGATTATACCCGTGCCGTTCACGAGCTCGACTATGCTCGATACGCCGCGGCGAAGCACGTCGTCGGCTATTTCAAAAGCGTTGGCAAGCGTTATTCTCGTATCGGATACCTGTTTCAGTCTCTCGTTCGGGATTATGATAAGGGAGTCGACCGACGCGGCGAGCTTTTCTATGCCCGCTTCCGCCTGCTCCATTCTTCTTCTGCCTTCAAACGAGAACGGCTTTGAAACGATACCGACCGTAAGTATTCCCATTTCCTTCGCTATCTTTGCGATGATGGGAGCCGCGCCGGTGCCCGTTCCGCCGCCCATACCGGCGGTGACAAATATCATATCCGCGCCTTCTATCGCCGCGGTAAGCTCTTCGATGTTTTCTTCGGCGGCTCTCGCGCCTATTTCGGGATTGGCGCCCGCGCCGTGACCCTTCGTCAGCTTTTCGCCTATCGGTATCTTAGTCTGAGCCGATGAGTTGAGAAGCACTACCTTATCGGTGTTGACCGCTATGAATTCAACGCCGACAATGTTTGACGCTATCATTCTGTTTACGGCGTTGTTTCCCGCGCCGCCTACGCCTATTACCTTGATTTTGACCAGATCGTCAAGAGTGGGTTCCACTACTTCGTATGGCATTTTATTTCCTCCTAAAACGGTTTTATATATAGATTTACATTTCCACCATATATAATAATATGTTTTTTATTATTTTGCAATAGCTTTTTTGCAAATTTTCTTGTTTTTTTGCATTTTTTTTATAATTTTCACTCAATTAAGGTCGTTTGTCTTCCGGAAAGAGCATTTTTCGATATCCGCCGCGTCTATTATACCCGATTCGTCCGCGGATAACGTCGAAATAAGCTTGTCCGCGAGGTTTAATTTCACCGTCGCTTTGTCCGCGTCGCCGAGAATGATGATAAATCTGTCGTCGTATCTCAGCTTGACGTTGAATTTCTCGCTCATATCGACGCGGTTTATGTGTGAAGCCGTCTTATGTCCGTTTATCTCGGAAAGAAGCGTGCAGAGATAATTGTAATGCGTATCCTTTTTGAATTCAAGCGTCTTTCCCATCACCGCGCTTGACAGATCGCACGTCAACAGCTCCACGCATCCGGGCGGCGCCTTTGACGAATAATCTATGACCTTGAGTTTTTCCGTCAGCGTATAATAATCTCCGCCGGCTTTGAGATAGTATTTCCCGACTCCGTCCGTGACAGTTATCGTGAGCTTGTCCGGCAGCTGTTTTTTTATGCTTATCTCCTCAAGCGAGGGGTATGCTTTTCTCAGTCTGCTCTCAAGCGCTGCCGTGCTTGTGAAGAACAGATTTGAGCTTTTTGACAGTCCGAGCGCGGAATAAAGCTCGGCATCCGTATATTTTTCCGAGCCGCTTATGCTCACGTTGTTTATTCTGAAAAAGACGAACACGGCGACTGTGACGAGCACAAGGACGACCGCGAAGATGATGCAGACCGCGAGCGTGCGTTTTATCGCGGTTTTTCGCGCCCGCGTCTCGCGGTAGCTCTCAAGCGCGCGCCTTGACTGCGTGTCGGACGATATGCCGACGCTCGTCTTCTCCGCGTCGTCGTTCTGCAGTCTTACTATCTTCCCGTTTTCAAACAGGAAATCGGAGCCTTTTCCGCCGTTCATCCCTTTTTCTCCGTTATTTTCAGGAGAGCCTTATATATTCTCTCGTTTGCGTCGGGAATCGCGAATCCCGTTATGTTTTTGCACAATGTTTCGCGTAAGACCTTATCCGACAGAAGCTTTTCCGTCGCCTCGTACATACTTTCGGCGTTGAAATCCGCGTCCTTTATCAGAAGCGCCGCGTTTTTGTCTGCGAGCGCCCTGGCGTTTTTATACTGCTGATCGTCCGTAACGTTCGGCGACGGCACGAATATCGCGGCGCGTCCCGCTTCCGCAAGCTCCGACGTCGTCATCGCGCCGGAACGGCAGATTATGACGTCAGCCGCCGCCTGTCTCAACGGCATATCGTAAATGTAATCGAGAAGCTCCGTGTTCTCAAATTCCGCCGCTTCACCGTACGTCTGCTTCACTTCTTCGTAATTGTTCACGCCCGCGGCGTGTGTCAGAAGCACGTCTTTTCTTTCCCGAAGATATTTTTTTGCAAACTCCGCGGCGGCGCGGTTGATCGTGTCCGCGCCGAGAGAGCCGCCGTAAACGAGAACGCTGTACCTCTGCTTTATGCCGAGCGCTTCTCTCGCCTGCTCTCTGTCATATTTTTTATCGGAGCGTTTTCCGGGGTTTCCGACTTTTATTATTTTATTTCTGTATTTCGGCTTTATATGCTCCGACGCGGCGTCGAAGTTAGTGAATATGACGTCGACGAACGGAGAAAGCATCCGTACCGCCAGGCCCGGGACCGCGTTTGACTCGTGTACCGCCGTAGGTATCCCGAGAGCCGCCGCGGCGCGGCAAAGCGGATAACAGACGTAGCCTCCCGTGCCGACCACAAGGTCCGGCCGCTCCTTTTTCAGCAGCTTTTTTGCGCGGGATACGCTTGTTACGGTAAGATAAGCCGTTTTTATGTTTGAGAACGACAGACTTCTTTTCAAGCCCTGTATCTCTATATGCTCAAGCGGATAGCCGGCGCGCGGGACAAGGCGGTTTTCCATTCCCTTGCTTGTTCCGACGAATATTATCTCCGCGTCGGGCTGATTGTCTTTTATGGTATCGGCTATGGCTATGGCGGGATATATGTGTCCGCCCGTGCCGCCTCCGGTCATCATTACTTTCATTTTGATTTATATTTTTTTCTCCCGGGAAAATTTTGATATGCCGAGCAGTATCCCGCATTCCGCCATCAGGATTATGAGCGCCGTTCCGCCGTAGCTTATGAACGGCATGGCGATGCCGGTAGGCGGGAAAAGTCCCGTAACGACGAATATGTTGAGAAGCGCCTGAACGCCTATTTTACATGTTATGCCCGCCGCAAGAAGTCTTGAGAAGCAGTCCGGCGCTTTTGCGGCGATCATAAAGCCGCGCCATACAAAAAGGCCGAAAACTATCATAAGACCGACGGCGCCTATGAATCCGAATTCCTCGCAGACTATGGCGAAAATATAGTCGTTCTGCGGTTCGGGCAGGTAAAGATGCTTTAATGTCGAATTAGTGAAGCCGACGCCGAACAGACCGCCCGAGCCTATTGCGTTGAAGCCCTGTATGACCTGCCAGCCGTCGCCGAGCGGATCGGAATAAGGATTGAGCCACGTATTGAGTCTGTCGCTTGTGTAATCCGTAAAAATTGCAATGAACGCCACGCCGGCGCCGCCCGCACCGAGCACGCCTATAAGCCACGGAAGCGAAACGCGCCCCCAGAGCATTACTATCCAGCCTATGAGAAACAGTATTATGGTACCCGACAAATGACGTTCAAGCAATGTGACCGCGCAGACCGTGCCGACTATGAGAAACGGTATGAACACCTCGCGGATAAATACGGGAAACCACTCTTTGAACTTTCTTTTGAAAAAGCTTTTGTTTTTTGTCGCTATCGTTCTGTCGTCAAAATCGCGGTACGCGTCAACGTAACGGCTGATATACCACGCAAGCATCATAACGAGCGCCAGCTTCATTATATCCGTCGGCTGAAATCTGAAAATGCCGAGGTCTATCCAGCGCTTTGCGCCGTTCACGCTCGTTCCTATCACGGGAACGGACGCGAGGAGCAGAAACGATACCGCAAAGAACGCGGGAGCGCCGAATTTCATATAGATCTTATAGTCAACGGACGCAAAGACGAACAGTAAGACCGCGCCGATGCCCGTGAATATAAGCTGTCTCTGCACGTAATAATAGCTGTTGCCGTAATCGTTTTCCGCCCACGGATAGCTGGCGGAATAGACCATGGCAAGCCCGAAACCGACGAGTATGAGGATGATGACGAGCAGAGGTATGTCCGGCATACCTCTTACTCTGAATATGTTTTTCTCCTTTATCTGTCTTCCCGGAGCCGTTACGGCGCCGCTTTCGGCGACAGACTGTATTTCGGTGTTGTCCGAAGCCATTACATTATTCCTCTTAACGCGAAATATGATACGATGCACATGACCGCCGTGACTATGCTGAAGACGGTCACTATTTTTATTTCCGACCAGCCGCACATCTCAAAATGATGATGTATCGGCGCCATTTTGAATATGCGTTTTTTCGTCAGCTTGAACGACGCGACCTGAAGTATGACCGACGCCGTTTCTATGATGAATATGAGTCCGAAAAGGATGACCGTGAGCGGAGAGTTGAGCATGAACGCTCCGCCGATGATAAGGCCGCCCAGAAACAGCGAGCCCGTGTCTCCCATGAATATTTTTGCGGGGTAGAAGTTATATATGAGAAATCCTCCGCACACACCGGTCAGCGCGCCGCCGAGAAGAGCCGTATCGTTTCCGCCGAGCTTTTCGGAAAAAGCGCAGACGGAAAAGAATACGCCGACAAGAAGCGAATTCGACGCGGCAAGCCCGTCTATACCGTCCGTAAGATTCACAGCGTTGACGACGCCCGTCAGAAGCAGGACCGCTATGATATAGTAAAAAAATCCGAGATCGACGAAGATCTGAGTGAAAGGTATATGAAGCGTGGTGTCCATATTCCCCGTCAGACGCATACCGACGACGAAAAGGACGGCGCAGACGAACTGCAAACCGTATTTCTGCCACGCCTTGAGTCCCTCGTTCTGTTTTTTGAGAAGCTTTACTCTGTCGTCTATTATACCGGTAAGACCGTTCAGAAGCGCGTAACCGACAACGAGCGCGAGACGTGAGGTGACGGAACGGAAGCTCTCGTTTACAAGACCCGCCGCAAGCGCGATAACGACGAGAACGCAGAGCGATATGATCATCGCAATGCCGCCCATCGTCGGCGTTCCCTCCTTGCCCTTATGCCATCTCGGACCTATTTCAAGTATTTTCTGTCCCATTTTGAGGCTTTTGAGCTTGGGTATCAGAAACCTCGTCAGAAGCATACAGCATATAAAAGACAAAGCAAAGGCAGATATAAGAACCACCGCTTTTATCATTTTTTGTTCCTCTCGTCTATCAGTTTTTCAAACGCCTCCACGGCGCGCTCGAGACCTACCGAGCGGCTCGCCTTGAACAGTATGACGTCGTTCGGCAGGCACCTGTCGAGTATCGTCCTCGCCGCTTCTTCAAAAGGCGTGTTATCCTCAAAGCAGATTATATTGTCCTCTTTCATTCCCTCTATCAGCGCGCCGACGCCGTATTCCTTGGCCGCTTCGCCGTACGTATAGAGGTAATTGAGCCCGAGATCGAACGCGGACATACCGACGTCGCGGTGCATTGCCGCGGAATTGTCGCCGAGCTCGTTCATCTGTCCGAGAAGCGCGTGCGTTCTGCCGCTGCATTCTCGCACGAGCATCATAAGCGCGGAAAGCGACGCCTTCATAGACTCCGGCGCGGCGTTGTAGCAGTCGCAAAGTATTGTGTAATCGCCTTTTTTATAAACCTTCTGCCGCATACCCGTGTTTTCAAACGCGGCGATACCGGCCTTTATATCCGTATCGTTCATACCGGATACTCTGCCGCATATATACGCCGCGGCGGCGTTATACACGTTGTGCATACCGACTGTATCCGCGGTTATGCCGTAGACCGTCATGCCGTCCGGGCGTCTGAGATCGAATTTGAGACCGCCCGCGTGGAATTCCGGATTAGTTATCCTGTAATCCGCTTCCTCGTTTATGAAAGCGTAGTAAAGTACGTTGTATTTTTCTTTAAGCCTGCCGCGCTCACGCCATAAAAGTCTGTCGTCTCCGTTCAGTATGAGATACGCTCCGTCAGACATCCCCGCGGTTATTTCAAGCTTGGCTTTCAGTATGTTTTCCTGACTGCCCAGTATCTGCATATGAGAGGTGCCGATATTCGTTATAACGGCGACATCCGGCTTTGCTATTTCCGACATTGTCTCTATTTCGTGAAGTCCGCTCATACCCATTTCAAGCACGAGCGCCTCGCAGCCCTCCTTAACGTCAAGGACCGTCAGAGGCAGACCTATTATGCTGTTGTAGTTTCCTATCGTTTTCTGCGCCTTGAAGCCGTGGCTTATGACGGAATAGACGAATTCTTTGGTCGTCGTCTTTCCGACGGAGCCGGTCACCGCAAACACCTTCGGACGCCGTCCGTCAAGAAATTTCTTTGACATAAGCTGCAGCGCCTTCAGCGCGTCGGGCACCACTATGCAGTTTCCTCTCTCCGAGCGGCGCTCGCCCAGAAGGCAGGACGCGCCGGCGTCCGCCGCCGCCTCAAGAAATCTGTTGCCGTCCGTGTTTTCTCCCTTGAGCGCCACGAACATCGCGCCCTCCGTGACCTTTCTCGAATCAGTCACAAAGGATTTTATTTCCGCACGGGGGTCACCGTATAAAATTCCCTCGCAAAGCTTTGCCGCAGTTTCAGATGTCATTATTGCCATTTCGGTTTCCTCCGCAGTTGAAATCTTTTATTATCCGCGCCTCCGAAAACGGATGCGTTCCGTTTTTATCTATCTCGTAATCCTCGTGTCCCTTGCCCGCAAGAAGCACGGTATCGCCTTCTTTTGCGGTCAAAAGCGCTTTTATTATCGCGTTTTTTCTGTTTTCCTCTGTTGTATATACCGCGTTTTTGTCAACGCCTTTCAGTATATCCTTTATGATATCCGCCGTATCCTCGCTTCTGCTGTTGTCTGCGGTTATGACCGTAAAATCGGCGAGCCTTGACGACACCGCGCCCATAAGACGGCGCTTGTTTCTGTCCCTGTCTCCGCCGCAGCCGAATACGCATATCAGCCGTCCGCGGCATATCTGCCGGCAGGCGATGAGCGCGTTTTCAAGAGCGTCGGGCGTGTGCGCGTAGTCTATTATTATATCCGCGCCGTTTTTTGATTTGTGCATCTCAAATCTGCCGGCGACCGCGTCAAAAGAGGAGAGCGCGGAAGACGCGTCCTTTACGTCAAATCCCGCAAGCTCCGCCAGACAAAGCGCCGTCAGAGCGTTGTATACGTTGAATTTGCCGCAGACGCCGATCTTACAGACGGCGGATTTCATACCGTGATAAACGAATTCGGCTCCGTTCTTATCGAGCCTTGTGATCTTTGCCGTAAAATCCCCGTCGTATAAGGAAAAATGCGGACAGTCTATTCTTTTTGTATATACGTCGTCGCCGTTCGATACGAATTTATCGCACAGCGGGATAAGCTGTTTTTTTGAATTGAAATAATTGTCAAGCGTTTTGTGGTAATCGAGGTGATCCTCCGTCAGATTCGTCATCGCGCCGGCGTCAAATCTGCACGGTACGAGTTTTTTGTAATCGAGCGCGTGGGAGGACGCCTCAAGCACGCCGTAATCCGCGCCCGATCTTACCCCTTCCGACAGATACCGGTAAAGCTCGTGCGGATCGGGCGTCGTCTGAGTCGATCTGTGTGATACGCCGGAGACGATATTTCCGACCCCGCCGATCAGCACGGCGCTTTTTTCGCCTTTGATCTTTGTTATGACGTGATACAGCATCGACGTGGTCGTCGTTTTGCCGTTCGTTCCCGTTACCGCGAAAAGCCTGAGCTTTTTCTGCGGCGCGTCATAAAGGTTTGCGCACAATTCCGCGTACGCCGCCTTTGCGTCCGGGACCGTGATATATTTACAGCCGCATTCCGGCTTATGTTCGGAGACGATAATCCCTTTGCGGTCCAGAGCGTCTTTTATATACTCTTCTCCGTTTTTATGCTCGCCGCGGTACGCGCAGAACAGCGCGCCGGGCGTTGTTTTATCCGAGTTATTTACAACATCCTTTACGTCGGCGTCAGGCTCCGCGTTCGTTTCAAGAACGGGGACGCCGTAAAGAATATCGCGTAATATCAAACGTTATACCTAATCCTGAAGTAATGTGTGATCGTCAAGCTCCGTTATCCTGAATTCGACGCTTATAACCGAGCCTTCTCTGACCGTCGAGTTCGCCTCGGGGTACTGCTTCACGGCGTAGCACGCGGCGGAGGAGGACGGCGTTCCGAGCAGCGATATGTTCAATCCTCTGCCTGACAAAAGCTCTTTGCACTCCTGTACGCTCCTGCCGACGAGGTCCGGCACCGTGACCGTCTTTTCGTTTATATCGTCCGTGGCGTAAAGCAGGATCCTGCCGCCGTTCACCGTCATTTCCGTATTCGGCGCGGGCATCTGAGCTCGCACCGTGCCGCCCGTTCCTATGACCGTCGCGGTCAGTCCGAGCTTCTTTATGCTCTCCGAGGCGGCATCTACGCTCATACCGGCATAATCGCCCGCCGTCACGCTTCTGTATTTTTCGTCGTCCGCGGAATATTCGGGCAGATAGCCGAGATACGGGAGCACCTCGCTCATGATCTTACTGTTGTACGGCGCGGCGATCATCGAGCCCTCTTCGCGCGAGAGCGTCGGCTCGTCTACTATGACTATCATGGATACGGCCGCGTCGTCCGCCGGAGCTATGGAAATACACGACGCAACGCGCAGCGAATATCCGCCTTCTTTGTCCTTTTTGTCTCTTTTTTCACTCGTACCCGTTTTGGCGGCGACCTTATAGCCTTTTACTCCCGCGTTTGAGGAGCCGAGCCTGTTTGCGACGCCCTCTTCGAGCACGTTCATTATTTCGTTTGCGACCTTTTTTGATACCACCTGTCTTTTTATATTCGTCTCAAAATCGACTATAACGTTGCCCTTGTCGTCCTCTATGCGTTTGACGAGGTGCGGCGTCACGAGATTGCCGTCGTTTGCAAGGCTCGATACCGCGGTGAGCTGCTGTATCGCCGTCGTTTTGAACGTCTGACCGAAGGAATATACGGCTAACTCAACGTTGTTGAAGTCCTTTTCGGCGTGGTATATGCCCGCCGCCTCGCCCGGGAGGTCTATGCCCGTGAGCGAGGTGTAGCCATAAGCCTCGTAATAATCGTAGAACGTATCCTCGCCTATTTTCTCAGCCGTCATCATCATAACGGGGTTGCAGGACTGCTGTAAGCCCAGATCGAACGTCAGCGCTCCGTGTCCCTCCGTCTTGTGGCAGCGTACCTTGCCGTAGCCCGGGACCATATGATAGCCGGGACAGTAAAACGGCGTGCTGTGCGTGACGAGCGCTTCCTCAAGCGCGATCGAGCAGGTAAGAGGTTTGAAGGTGGAGCCCGGCTCGTATAAGTCGTTTATCGCCTTGTTTTTCCACATCTCCATCAAAAGCGTGGTGTTGTACTTTAAATATTCTTCGCTGCCCTTCTCGTATTCACTGTTTTCAAGCAGCTTCTGTGATTTTTCGTCAAGCGTATACGGGTCGTTGCAGTCAAAATCCGGCTTTGTCGCCATCGCGAGAATGCCGCCGGTCTTCGGGTCCATTATGATGCCCGTCACTCTGTTGTCCGCGCCCGACTCCTCAAGACATTCTTCAAGATACTTTTCAAGTATGGACTGAAGCGTCTGGTCGATCGTTAAGACGAGCTTGTAGCCGTTCTGCGGCTCGATATACTGCTCGTAATCGTACGGCATATCCTGACCGAGCCCGTTTTTCGCCGTTATTATTTTACCGTCAACGCCGGTGAGATATTCATTGTACTGATATTCAAGTCCGTAAAGGCCCTGATTGTCCGAGCCGACGAAGCCGAGGACGTGGGACAGCAGGTTTGAAAACGGGTAATATCTCGTAGACGACGTGACAAGATGGACGGATCTCAGACTGTATTTGTTTATGAAGGCGCGGACCATATCCGCCTCTTCCTTCTCGACGTTTTTCTTGATC
>CACZOH010000253.1 GCA_902782785.1 uncultured Ruminococcus sp.
AACAAGTACGGCTCACGCATAATAGAGCAGCTTGAAACGCTCGGCTCCTCCTGCGACTGGGACAGACTGCGCTTCACCATGGACGACGGACTTTCGTCCGCCGTGCGCGAGGTGTTCAACAACCTGTATGAAAAAGGTCTTATCTACAGAGGCTACCGCATTATAAACTGGTGTCCGAAATGCACCACGGCGCTGTCCGACGCAGAGGTCGAATACGCCGAGGAAAACGGCCATTTCTGGCATATCAGATACCCCGTAAAGGGCAGCGATGAATACGTTACCGTCGCCACTACAAGACCCGAAACGATGCTCGGCGATACCGCGGTCGCGGTCAATCCGGAGGACGACAGGTACACGCATTTAGTGGGCAAAACGCTGATTTTGCCGCTCGTGGGACGCGAGATACCGGTCGTCGCAGACGATTACGTGGACCGTGAATTCGGTACCGGCTGCGTGAAGATAACGCCCGCGCACGACCCGAACGACTTCCTCGTCGGTCAGCGTCACAACCTCGCCGTGATACGCGTTATGGACGACGGCGCAAAAATAAACGCCGAAGGCGGTATATACGAGGGAATGGACAGATACGAGGCGAGAGCCGCGATACTGAAGGACCTTGAGAAAGGCGGTTATCTCGTAAAGACCGAGGATCACGTTCACAACGTCGGCAAATGCTACCGCTGCGGCACGACCGTGGAACCGCTCGCATCCGATCAGTGGTTCGTGAAAATGGGACCGATGATAAAGCCCGCGATAGACGCGGTAAAGGAGGGCAGGATAAAATTCGTGCCCGAGAGATTTACCAAAATATATATCAACTGGATGGAAAATCTGCACGACTGGTGCATAAGCCGTCAGCTCTGGTGGGGTCACAGGATCCCCGCGTTCTACTGCGATAACTGCGGCAAAATGACCGTTTCAAGGACGGACATCGCCGTTTGCCCGCACTGCGGCGGAAAGGTGCGTCAGGACGAGGACGTGCTCGACACGTGGTTTTCCTCGGCGCTCTGGCCGTTCTCAACGCTCGGCTGGCCAAAGGAAACGGACGATCTCAAACGCTTCTTCCCGACGGACGTGCTCGTAACGGGATACGACATAATCTCGTTCTGGGTATCACGTATGATCTTCTCGTCGCTTGAACAGACGGGCAAAGAGCCGTTCTCAACGGTGTTCATACACGGTCTCGTGCGCGACGCGCAGGGACGCAAAATGTCAAAATCGCTCGGCAACGGCATAGACCCGATAGAGATAATAGATAAGTACGGCGCGGACGCGCTCCGCTTCGCCCTGGCAACGGGCAACTCGCCCGGAAACGATATGCGCTTCTCCGACGAGAAGATAGAGGCGGCGAGGAATTTCACCAACAAGATATGGAACGCCGCTCGCTTCGTTCTTATGAATCTGACCACGGAGGACACGACGCTGCCCGACGCGGATAAGCTCCGCGTTGAGGACAAATGGATACTTTCCGTCTACAACCGCGTGACGTCCGAGGTGAACGCGAACATCGACAAGTTCGAGATAGGCGTGGCGCTCTCCAAGCTGTACGATTTCGTATGGGATATATTCTGCGACTGGTATATAGAGCTGATAAAGCCGAGACTTTTATCCGAGAATAAGGAAGACAGCGAAAACGCTCAGCGCGTGATACTTTACGTTCTCACGGGCGCTCTGAAGCTGCTCCATCCTTATATGCCGTTCGTTACGGAACAGCTGTATCAGGCGCTGCCGCACGACACGGAGAGCATAATGATATCCGCATACCCCGAATTTGACGAAAAGCTCTGCTTCCCCGAGGATGAGGCGCATATGGCGGCGGTCACGGAAGCGATACGCGCGATAAGGAACAGACGCGCGGAAATGAACGTCGCTCCGTCAAAGAAAGCTCACGTGCATATCGTTACGGAGAACAGAGAGGCTTTCAGCGAAGGCGCAAAGGCGTTCTTCAAAAAGCTCGCCTCCGCGTCGGACGTAACGGTCTGCTCCGAATATAACGACGAGGGCGCGGTGAGCATAATCACCCCCGCCGCAAGGATATATATCCCGCTCGGTGAGCTCGTCGACCTTGAAGCGGAAAAGAAACGCCTTGAAAAGGAAGCGGAAAAGGTAAAGGGAGAAATAGAGCGTATAGAAAAGAAGCTTTCAAACGAGGGCTTCGTCAAAAAGGCTCCCGCCGCCGTGATCGACGGTGAGCGCAAAAAACTCGCGTCCTACAAAGAAAAACTCGAGGGCATAGAGGACACGGTAAAGAACTTCAAATAAGCGTGTAAACTGAAGAAAGCAGGTTGATGAAGATCAGCCTGCTTTTTTTATGGTGTCGCTCCGCGACGGAATTTGGGGGTCGCCCACCCGTGAACCCCCACCGTTTTTCGCGGCGGGGAACCCCTTTGGCGGCGCAAGGCTCGTCAACCCCCAAACCCCCTGTTCCCCTCCATCATAGATGGGGCGGCGCGGTAATTCAATATACATTTTCATGTTCCGCCACAGCGGAACATCGCATTCGG
>CACZOH010000254.1 GCA_902782785.1 uncultured Ruminococcus sp.
GATGTATCGATCCGACGACCTTGAACGTGTCGTTTTTGAGTATGCGGAGCGCGCTTCCCGATTCAGACAGCGTCACGCTGTCTCCCAGATTTATGCCGTACGTCGTCAATATGTCCTTTTCAAGCGCTATTTCGGCGTCGTTTTCCGGCAGTCTGCCCTCAAGCACCTCGGGCAGATTTATGCGCTCCGTAAGCGACAGGACGGTGACCTCCGGCTTGTTTTTTTCCGTTTTGAGCTTAGCAGTCGTGCGGAGCTGTCCTTCAACGTCGACGACGCCCTCCACCGCCGCTATTTTCTTCAGATCGTCCTCTGTGAACAGAAGCGACGAGACGACCTCCAGATCGCGGAAATTGCGTTCATCATAATATTCGGTGCCGCCGTCCGCCAGCGCTTTTGACGCAAAGCTTACGCCCGTAAAGCAGGTGACGGCAAGGAAGGAGATCAGTATTATCGATATAAACGATACCTTCTGCCTGCCGATATTGCGCAGCGCGTCAATTATCTGTGTTTTCTTCATACCGGCTCACCACGAGATCTCATCCGCCGTAAGCGGGTTCATATTTGTCTTGATGCTTGCAACGCGCCCGCCCTTGAGCTTTATGACGCGGTTTGCCATTTTTGCTATCTCAACGTTATGCGTTATCATAAGCACCGTGGTGCCGTGGTTTTTGACTATGCTTTCAAATACGCGCAGGACCTCCTGACCGGTCGTGAAATCGAGCGCCGCCGTCGGCTCATCCGCCAGTATCACCTTCGGATTTTTGGCGAGAGCCCTCGCTATGGAAACGCGCTGCTGCTGACCGCCCGACATCTGCGCGGGATAGTTGTTCGCCTTCTGTAAAAGTCCGACCTTGTTGAGCGCTTCCTCGCTCGGTATCGGATCCGGGCATATCTCGGCGATAAAATCTATGTTTTCCTTTGCCGTCAGGTTAGGCATAAGGTTGTAGGACTGGAAAACAAAGCCGACGTAATTTCTTCTGTACTCAGTAAGATCGGCATCCGTCGGGTGTGAAAAATCTCTGCCCTCTATCGTCAGTTTGCCCTCGGTCAGAAAATCCATACCGCCTATTATATTCATCATTGTGGATTTGCCGCAGCCTGATTCGCCCAGGACAACGACGAACTCGTTTTCGTATATCTCAAGGTTTATGCCCTTCAATATCCTCGATACGCCGTCGCCGGACGGGAACTCCTTTATAACGTCCTCTAATTTAATGATTACTTTCTTTTCGCCCGTGTCGAGGTTGACCTTAAGACCTTTTTCCTCTATGGTGATGGCAGCGAGCGCAGCCATTTTTTCGCAGAGGTCAAGCTCGCTTTTGTCGTACATCTGACCGTTTTTCTTGTTTATGACGGTCACGCATCCGATGCTTTCGTGCAGATCGTTCAGCGGAACGCATATAAGGCTTTTCGCCTTGAGTCCCTGATCGTCGAAAACGGTGCCGGTGAAACGCGGGTCGTTCTCGCAGTCGGAGATCATAACGGATTCTCCCGTTTTCGTAACGACGCCCTCCGTTCCGAAGCCGTTTTCTATGCTGATATTCGATATATCGGCGGGACCTATGTGGAACACCGGCTGGAGTCTCTCCGTCTTTCTGTCGAGCAGCCAGATCGCGCCCGCTTCGCTGTCGAGTATATCCACAATGGCGGTAAGAGCGCCGGCGAGCGCTTCCTCGATATTATCTACTTCAAGAAGCTGTTCCATTATGCGGTATATCGCGCGGTTGCCCTTGATATTGCTGTTTTCCATATTCATCTCCCTGACTTTAAAAAAATTCATTATATTTTACCATTTTATACCGCGTAAGTCAATACGGAGCGGCAAAAATATATGTTATATTTTTTTAAAGCGCAAAATTATGCGCGTATATTTATTGACTTTTTTATGATTTTATGGTATTATGTAATATCTGATAATGAAAGACGGTGATTTTTACGGACGGGAACGAACAGGCGACGAATTATAACGAATACTCATACGAAAAAGCGGTATCAAAAAGCGATAAGATCAAAAGGATCCTTTATTTTGCCGCGGTTGTATTTATAATGATACTGCCGATCCTCATAGCCATGCTGTTTCACGTATATTTTATAATGTACGTTATGCCGCTTGTGCTTATAGTGGGTATCCCGCTTGCAAAATACTTTTTCAAGTATTTTCAGACGGAATATAAATACACGGTCAACAGAAGCAATTTCAAAATGGAATTGATACACGGAAAATCAAAGCCTAAAACGTTATATGAATGCGACGTAAAGGATATGGAATTCGCGGTCCCGGCGTCCGAGGCTCAGAGCAGGCTTGACGGCAGAAAATTCGACACGAAGGCCGTTTGTCTTGTAAGCGGCGACAGCCCCGACAAATACGTGACGGCTTTCAGAGACAAAAACGGAAAAAGCGTGCTTTTATATTTTGAGGGATGTAAAAAGTCGCTTAAAATAATGAACTACTATAACAAAAACGTGACGGTATCGTCCGAACTGAATCATTAAAGCACGGCGTCTCTCATATAATGAAGAAAAAAAACGGGAGACGCTTATGAAAAAAATACAGGTTTTCACCATACTTTTATTGACCGTTTTCCTGCTCTTTTCCTGCGCGGGGGCGCCCGATACGGAAAACGTGTTATCCGTTATGTACGAGCCGTACGTATGCGACGTGGCGGTAAACGATAAAGACGTTATATACGCCGCTTCCGCGAAACGCGACGCGGAGGGAAACGTAAGCTTTGAGCTGATACAGCCCGCGCTGCTTTACGGCACGGAATACGTATGCGGGAAAGACGGTCTGTCCGTCGTTTACAAAGATCTTGAGATACCGGTGGGCGATTACGCAAAGGGAAAGATAACGCGCGGCGTCGCCGTCTGGCGCGATATGCTCTGCCCCGAGGGCGACTTCATCGCGCACGTGAAAAACGATAACGGGGTCAGGCAATACGTTATTGCAAACGATACGGCCGAATACCGTTTTGACGCGAAAACAAAAGCGCCCGTTTTGATAAAAAGCGGCGATATTACGATAACGATTACGAATTTCAGGTTGCAAAATGACAAATCATCCGAAGGTGCTGGCGAAAATATCGAAAGCGGCACTTGAAAACAACTACAGAATAATGGAAAAGCGGACGAATAAACCGCAGATATGCGTCGTGAAAGCGGACTGCTACGGTCACGGCGTGGAATGCGCCGGGGTGTTCTACGACTGCGGCTGCCGTGTTTTCGCCGTGTCGGGAACGGACGAGGCGCTTGTTCTGCGCCGCTTCTTCAATGAAAAGAACGTGTCGCCCGACATACTCATATTCGGCTACGTGAATCCCGCCGACGTGCCGGAGCTGATAGACGCGGATATAATCTGCGCCGTGTTCAGCCGCGAATTTGCCGATCTTTGCGCATCGCACGTTCCGCATGGCAAAAAGCTCAGAATACACATAAAGATAAACAGCGGCATGAACAGGATAGGCTTCGGTCAATCGGAGCTTGAGGACGCGCTGTACGCGGCGAGGCTCCCCGAATTTTCCGCGGAAGGCGCGTTCACGCACTTCGCGTGCGCCGACGGAGGAGAAGACGCCCCGACCTTTTACCAGATAAACAGATTTGACCGGGCGCTTGAATTTTTATATGAAAACGGTGTGGAGCTGAAGCTCGTCCACGCGTTTAACAGCGCGGCGAGCATAAAATACAAAGCGAAATACGACGCCGTGCGCTCCGGCATAGTGCTTTACGGAGAACAGCCGTCGGAGCTTTGTAAAATAGACGGGCTGATCCCCGTTATGACTCTTGTGACTTACGTCGCGCAGGTGCATACGCTCAAAAAAGGCGAGAGCGTTTCCTACGGCTGGGATTTCACGGCGGAGCGCGATATGACGCTCGCCACGCTCCCGATAGGCTACGCCGACGGATACATAAGGGCGTACAGACGCGGCTACGCGGTGATAAAAGGCAAGCGCGCGCCGATCGTCGGCAGGATCTGCATGGACCAGCTTATGGTCGATATTTCCGGTATCGGAGGCGTTAAATGCGGCGACGAGGCGGTGATGCTCGGAGGAGACGGGATATCCGCGGACAAGCTCGCCGAAATGTCGGATACGATAAATTATGAGGTAACGTGCCTTATATCAAAGCGCGTGGGCAGGGTGCTTATATGAAAAGGTTACTGATAATCATTTCCGTTCTTTTGCTTATTCTCTGCTCCTGCGGGTATGAAGAACCGGACTATACGCAAAACGCCATAACGACAACAGTCCCCGAGGTGACGGCGGAGCCCGTCGACCTTGATATACTTTCAAGACTGCACGAATTCACCTCCGTATACGACGAGGTGCTTGACGCGGAATGGATAACGTACGGCGATATATCCGGCGGATTTTTCGCGAGGGTGGTATATTACGGCGACAAAGACGCTTCCCTTCACCTTTTCTGCACGGAGGCGGAAAAGTTTACGCACGATAACGTAAACTACGCGATACCGGGAGGCGACGCGGCGGTAAACGGCGATATGCTCGCAGTCTTATCCGATATAGCGGACGGCGGAAGCTGCTCGTTCGGCGGAAGAGAAATAACGGAAAAAGAGCGCGAGGCGCTGAAAAACACGGTGCTTTTATACAAAGCGTCGTCATATATAAAAAGAACGGATCATATAGATCCGGCGGGTATAGGGACCGATGAGAACGGCGACGGAGTATTTGACAACGGTGAATATACGATAAAATTTCCGTCCTCCTTCGATCCGTCGTACGACGGCGAAAAGCTGACCGTCATATCCGGTACGAGAAGGCTTCGCGCCGTGAGCGTCGTGCGCTCCGACAAAGCGTTTTCCTCAAACATAGCGGACAGGGACGCGGTCATACAGAACATAGGAAAAGACGCCGTGCTTTTGACGGATATAA
>CACZOH010000255.1 GCA_902782785.1 uncultured Ruminococcus sp.
AGCTCGGAGGCGTTCTGCACCTTCGGGAACGCGACGACGTCGCGCAGGGAATCCGCGCCGCACATGATCATCGCTATCCTGTCTATGCCTATGCCGGCGCCGCCGTGCGGGGGAGCGCCGTACTTGTAGCCGTCGACAAGGAAGCCGAATTTCGCGTCTATTTCCTCGTCCGTGAGTCCGAGCAGCTCAAACATCTTCTGCTGCAGCTTTACGTTCGTTATGCGTATTGAGCCGGAGAGCAGCTCCGTGCCGTTCAGCACAAGATCGTACGCCTTGGCGCGCACGTTTTCGGGGTCTGTCTCTATATACGGCAGACATTCGTCAAGCGGCATCGTGAACGGGTGATGCATCGCAAGCCATTTTCCCGTCTCCTCGTCGTACTCGAAGAACGGCATTTCCGTTATCCACGTGAATTCGTATCCGTCTTTTATTATATCGAGCTTTCTTGCGACGATACAGCGGAGCTGTCCGAGCACGGGCAGGACCACCTTGTTTCTGTCCGCGACGATAAGCGCCGCGTCGCCCTGCTTCATACCGAGCGCCGACGTGATCTTTTCAAGATCGCCGTCGCAAAGGAATTTGGAGAACGGGCAGGACGGCTGATCCTCGGTCCAGCGTATATACGCGAGACCCTTGGCGCCGATACCCTTTGCCGTTTCCGTCAGCTTGTCCATCTCCTTGCGTGAAAGCGCAGCCGCGCCGCCCTCGGCGACTATGGCGCGGACGGAGCCGCCCTGCGCGAGCGCGTCCGCAAACGGCGGAAAGGCTATACCGGATACAGCTTCGGATATGTTTCGTATCTTCATACCGAAACGCAGATCGGGCTTATCGGAGCCGTAATCGTTCATGGCGTCGCGGAAGGTCATCCTTCTTATCGGAAGCTTTATTTCCTCGCCTAAAAGACGCGAGAACAGAGTGGAGAAGAAGCCTTCGACGACCTCCATTATATCTTCCTGCTCGACAAACGACATTTCAAGGTCTATCTGCGTGAATTCCGGCTGTCTGTCGGCTCTCAGGTCTTCGTCGCGGAAACAGCGGGCAAGCTGTATATATCTGTCAAAGCCCGAAAGCATCAGAAGCTGTTTGTATATCTGCGGCGACTGCGGAAGCGCGTAGGTCTTACCGTGATGTATCCTTGAAGGAACGAGATAGTCTCTTGCTCCCTCGGGAGTGGGCTTTATCATCATCGGTGTTTCTATCTCTATAAATCCGTTGTTGTAGAAATATTCGCGCGCGATCTGCGCTATTCTGTGACGCATTATGATGTTCTTCTGAAGCGCGGGCCTTCTGAGGTCAAGATAGCGGTATTTGAGTCTGAGCTCCTCTTTCGCCGTGGTGTTGTCGGTTATCTCAAACGGCGTCGTCTCCGCCTCGGATATGACTTTAAGCTCGTCGACCGCTATTTCTATATCGCCGGTCTTTATGTTTTTGTTTACGCTTGAGCGCGCGCGTACTACGCCCTTTGCGGAAAGCACGTATTCGCTTCTGACGGTGAACGCAAGATCGAAAACGGCCTTAGGCGTCGCCTCGTCAAAGGATAACTGTATTATTCCCTCGCGGTCGCGCAGGTCAATGAATATGAGCGAGCCCAGGTCGCGCTGCTTCTGCACCCAGCCGCAGACGGTGACGCGCTGTCCTATGTTTTCCGCGGTCAACTCGCCGCAGTAATGTGTTCTTTTGTCCTCTTTTTTGAATAATTCCGACATTTTATTGCCCTTCCTTTGATATAATGGTGTCTATCTCGTCAAGCTTTATTTCCGTTTGCTCGCTTGTTTTCATGTTTCTGAGCACGGCTTTTCCCGTTTCTATTTCGTTGTCGCCCAATATAACGGTATATTCCGCGCCCGTCTTGTCAGCGTACTTCATCTGCGATTTCAGGCTTCTGCCGACTATATCGCATTCCGCGTATATTCCCTTTTCGCGAAGCTGATAAACCGCCTTCTGCGCAAAGAATGACGCCACCTCGCCTAACGGGGCGATATAAACGCGCACAGCGTTTGTTTTTTCCGTGTTATTTCCCGCGATCCTCTGCGCGGCGACAAGCCTGTCAAGTCCCGCGGCAAAGCCGATGCCCGGAAGCCTCGGACCGCCTATCTCTTCAACAAGTCCGTCGTATCTGCCTCCCGCGCATATTGTGAGCGTTTTCAGCTCGTTTGTCTTTGCGTCGCGGTCTATCGGCGCTATGAATTCAAAAACGGTCTTTGTATAATAGTCAAGTCCGCGTACTATCCCCGGGTCTGTTTCGTACGATATGCCCGTGTTGTCAAGCAGGGCTTTTAATTTATCCATGTGCGAGGCGCATTCTTCGCAGAGATATTCCGTTACCTTCGGCGCGTTTTTCGCTATATCCTGACAGATCGGACTTTTGCAGTCGAGTATGCGCATCGGGTTTGAGTTCAGTCTGCCGCGGCAGGTGTCGCAGAGCCTGTCCTCGTACTGTCTGAAATATGATATGAGCGCCTCTCTGTATTTCGGACGGCAGTTTTTACAGCCTATGCTGTTTATTTTAAGCTCCGCTCTGATGCCGAGGCGTTTCAGAAGCGTGTCCGCAAGTGAAATGACCTGCGCGTCCGACGCGGGCGTTTCCGCGCCGAACAGCTCCGTACCGAACTGGTAGAACTCCCTGTATCTGCCGGCGGCGGGCTTCTCATATCTGAAGCAGCTTGTAAAATAGTATAATTTGAGCGGCATCGCCTCGCCCGCAAGCCCGTTTTCTATGACGGAGCGTACGACGCACGCCGTGCCCTCGGGACGGAGCGTCATGCTCCTGCCGTCCTTGTCGAGAAACGTGTACATTTCCTTCTGCACGACGTCCGTCGTGTCGCCCACGCCGCGCGCGAAAAGCTCCGTTTGCTCAAACGTAGGAAACCTTATCTCGCCGTAGCCGTACAGCGCCGCGACCTCGCGCGCCGTCTGCTCGGTCTTCTGCCACACGGGGGTGTCCTTCGGAAGTATATCCGTTGTTCCTCTCGGTTTTATTATCATTATTGTTTTCCTTCTTTCGTAAATCTGATGTGCGATATATCGCCCGTCACGGTAAGATACGTGTTGCCTATTTTGCAGGTCGTCTGTATGTCCTCGATATCCGCGACGTCAAACGAATCGAGCGGAGTGGACAGTCCCGCTCCCGTGTATTTCACATAGCTTTCCTTTTTTGTCCATATTTTAATAAACGTGTCGAGCGGGTCGCGGCTTTCCGTTATCTCCTTATGCTCTCTTTCCGTAAAGAACCTTGCGGATAACGCCTCGTAATCCCGGTCAGATACCGTTTCGCAGTCTATGCCGACGTCCGAATCCGATACCGCGGAGCATAAAAGCTCCTTTGTATGGGACACGTTATAGAATATCTGTCTGTCCGCGACGTATTCCTTTCCGTGCTCGTTTTTGTATATCTCGAGCATTTCGGGATCCGCGCCGTATTCCGCTATGCCTATGTCGGACAGCACGCGGCAGAAAAGGGAACAGTAATCGGGCGCGCCCTTTGCCGAGTCGTCGAATATCCGGCGGGAGTGCGTGTCTGCTCGCTCATACAGCTCCCGTATGGAGAGGCTTCCCGGATATGCGTAGTAAATGCTTATCATCTTCTCGGGTCTATGTATGAGAAGTATTTTTTGATATATACGACGCCCGATAAGACGGTGAGCAGTACCGCCGCGATCATCAGAACGTATGATAACAAATGTATCCCGAAAAGTCCGCCGTTTTTGAAGATCACTTCCTCAAGCAGAAGCACCGCGACCGCGGCGACGGAGACCGTCGTTTTTATTTTGCCTAAGAAATTGGCGGATATGACCGTGCCGTCGTGATTTGACGCGACCATACGGATGGATGATATAGCAAACTCGCGCAGAAGGATAATTATTGCCGAGATGACGACGAGAAGCTGAACGTATGAAAATCTCGCCGAGCCGGCTATGGCTATGAGCGTGCCGAGCACAAGCATTTTATCGGCTATCGGGTCTAAGAATTTGCCGAAATCAGTGACCTGATTCGTGTTCCTCGCTATCGTGCCGTCAAACAGGTCGGTGAGCGCCGCTATGATGAAAAGCGCGGCGGTTATTATATTCATCACGTCCTTTGCGGTCCACTGTATAAGCACGAGTATCACTATCGGCGGGACCATCGCTATCCTTGTGAGCGTAAGTAAATTCGGAAGGTTGAACACCCTTGCCGTGTTTTTTCTTTTCTCTGCCATAATTTTATCCTTTCTTGCTTATGCCGACTAAATCGTAATCGTAAAAATCGGTTATTCTGACTTTGACGAAATCGCCCTCTTTGTGAAGCTCCTTGCCTCTGTCGAGATCGAAGAATATCTTGCCGTCAACGTCCGGAGCGTCCGCCTCGGAGCGTCCGACGTATGCGCCGGATGCGCCGTCGAAGCCCTCGCACAATACCGTCACGGTCTTGTGCAGCTTCTTTTCGTTCAGCGCCGCGCTTATCTCCGCCTGCAGAGCCATTATCTTGTCGCACCTGTCCTGCTTTGTCTGTTCGTCTGTCTGATCCGGGAGATCATAAGCGGGAGTATCCTCCTCGCGGGAGTATGCGAACGCGCCCAGACGGTCGAATTTCGTTTCCTTTATGAAATCGCAAAGCTCCTCGAACTGCTCCTCCGTCTCGCCGGGAAAACCCGTGATGACGGTAGTGCGGAGCGTTATTCCGGGGACCCTTTCGCGCAGACGCTTTATCGCGTCCTCGATAGTCGCCCTGTCTCCGTGGCGGTTCATCGCTTTCAGTATATCGTTGTTGATATGCTGTATCGGCAAATCTATGTATTTTACTACCCTGTCGTTATTTGCCATCTCGTCGATAAGCTCGTCCGTTATCTTGTCCGGATAACAGTAAAGCAGTCTTATCCACGGTATTTTCGTTTCGGCGCAGATGCGGCGTATAAGCTCGGGGAGCATATATTTTCCGTACAGGTCGAGCCCGTAGCGCGAGGTATCCTGCGCGATAAGCGACAGCTCCCTGCAGCCGTCCGCGTCAAGCAGCTTCGCCTCCTCCACAATATCTTCTATCGTGCGGGAGCGGAATTTTCCGCGTATGAGCGGTATCGCGCAGTACGTGCAGCGGTTGTCGCAGCCCTCGGCTATCTTGAGATACGCGGCGAAGGGCGGCGTTGTGAGCATCCTGCCGCCGCCGAGCTCCGACGTGTTTTTATCCTCAAAGCTCGAATATCTGTTTCCCGAAAGCGAGCTTCTCACCGCCTCCGCTATCTTTTTTATACTTCCCACGCCGACGAGCGCGTCGACCTCGGGCATCTGTTCGAATATCTGCTCGCGGTAGCGCTCCGCAAGACATCCGGTGACGATTATTTTCTTGAGATGGCGATGCTTTTTGAACCACGCGATATCAAGTATATTGTCTATCGCCTCCTGCTTTGCGTCGTTTATGAACGCGCAGGTGTTTATGATTATCACGTCGGCGTCAGCTTCCTCGTTCGTTATCTCAAAGCCCTCGTCGGAGAGGATAGAAAGCATTACCTCCGTGTCGAGCTGATTTTTGCAGCACCCGAGCGAGACGAAACCGATTTTTATGTTTTTCATTCTGTTTTCCTTTTTTGAGCCGGGCGACCCGTTTTTTATTTGAAACTATATTATACTATATCTTTTTTAATTTTACAAGACTTTACCGTCATTATTTTTTGAAATACCGCGTTTTTTGTATACGACGGCCCATATAAAACCGCCGACAACGACCGAAAGGCAGAGGGCGGGGAACAGATACGGCGTTTTGTGATAGAAGCTCAGATCGTTTCGCGGCGTGATCTCCGCCGAGGCAAAGCCCGCGGTGAGCGGCGCAACGCCCGAAAGTATCTCGCCCCGCGGTGAAATGACGGTGGAATAACCCGCCGCCGAGGAGCGGACTACGTATCTTCTGCTCTCCGCCGCGCGCAGTATCGCGTGACCGTTGTGCTGATATAACTGTATCGAATCCATCCACCAGGAGTCGTTCGTACTCTCCGTGAGCACCGTCGCGCCCTTCGCCGTCTCCTCGTAACCTATGCTTTCAAACGCGGAGTCGAAGCAGATGAACGCGCCGAGCTTTCCGAGTGTCGAATCGAACACTACGCTTTCGCTGCCGGCCGTCAATTCGTCGCCGATATTCGTCAGATCCTTAAGAAACGGCATTACCGCGAGTATTATATCCCTTGCGGGCGTGAATTCACCGAAAGGAACGGGGTGCTGTTTCCTGTACGGCCCCGTGACGCTCCCGTCGGGCGATATACAGTACGTGACGTTATAAAAGTCCTTGCCGTCGCGCTCGTACGCGCCGAATATTATGACGACGTCGTGATCGCGGCAAAAATCAGCGAGCTTTTGTCTGAACAACGGGTATTTGTCAAATTCTATCGAAAAGCTGCCCTCCGGCATGACTATGAGCTTTGTCCCGTTCTCCTCGATCTCGCGCCCGGAGATATCGAGAAAATAATCGCAGACGTCGGCATAAGAGCCGATCTCGCTCCTGCCGGACACAATATTTCCCTGAAGCGCCGCGGCGGTGTATCCGGGCAGCTTTTCCGTCGCTTTTTTGTCCGTATTATACAGGATCGCGCCGACGCCCATGTTGCCGAAGAAAAGAGAGGCGGAGCATATAAGGCAGACGGCGGCGG
>CACZOH010000256.1 GCA_902782785.1 uncultured Ruminococcus sp.
GGCGGCTTCGCTTCATTAGGCAACGCAGTTGCCGTCTTCATTAGGGCATAGCCCGTCTTCATTAGTGAGCGAAGCGAACGTCTTCATAATACCGGTTGAACACGAAAAAGCAGACTGATTTTGTTCTCAGTCTGCTTTTCTTAAGTGCGCACTTACTCACCACTCGAATGTGAGGTGAAAAAACTTCCTTATGACGGTCGGGCATTTGCTCTCGGCTTTTTTTATTTTTTATTTTATTGACAGTATCGTGTTGTTAAGATCGGACGTATAAAGATCCGTATCGGTAATATACATAAACGATAACAGCGACGAGCCCTTTACGATAAATACATTCTCGCCATGCACCGATATGTCGTCCACGGTGAATGGAATGCGAACGGCGTAAACTCCGTTGATCGTCGTGCGGTTTATGGAGCTTATCTTTAAGCCCGCGCTGCCTTCAAGCACCTGCCTGAATTCCGAATCGGGCGTGTTTGCAAGCGTCTCATCCGACGGGAATGACGATACCTCAGCGATGATAAGATCGCCGCATATTCCTATGAGCATAAGACTTTCATCGTCGGAGGCCGCCTCGATAAAGCCCTTCGGCAGATCAAAGCTGAAACCTGCGACGCTTTGCTTTAAGGTGTAGCCGTAATAATACGCTTTTACATCGCCGCCCGATACGTATTTGAACAGGGCGACGACGTCCTTGTTGTTTTCCTCTCCGTCGTTGTTCACGTCTACCGCAAATTCATCATACGAAACGCTTTCGCCGGAAACAAGCTTGAACAGCGCAACTATGTCCTTGTTGTTCGTAAGACCGTCGCCGTTTACGTCGCCCGGTACGCTCAGCTCTTTCCATATGGCGTATATCGTAAAATCGTTCAGATCAACGCTTCTGTCGGACGGGAAAGTTATATATCCGTCGACGATACACGAATCTCCTTTGCCGTCGGGTCTGGTATTGAAATCGACCAATATCATGTCTTTGCGCATAGGTCTTTTGTCAAGCGACGCCGTCGCGCCGTGGACCGCCCTTACTTTGATCTTTTCTCCGCCGGCATAATTGGTATCCACCGTCGCTTGTGCGACCTTTTCATACGTTACGGATACTACGTCGCCGTCGTTATAACAGCTTGAGACGTAAATGTCGCTCTGCGGGATATTGTCGTTCAGATCGTCATGATCCGCTTCTTCGCCGTTTACAAATATTTCTATTATCGCATATTCGGCGCCGTACTGCTTTTCTATCGACGCCGTAACGTCTCCCATCTCCAAATAAAAGCAATCGTCCATTATATGAGCCGGGACCGTATACTGCTTGTTTTTTATACTCGTACCTTCCGCCGTAACGGAAACGGCAATATCCTGATCGATTGAATATTCCGGTGTATTTCCGTTTGTGCCGGTGTATAATACGCGCCAGATCTCGTATATATTCCCGTCCTCAAGCTTAACGAGCGCGTAAACCTCGTTTTCTCCGTCATAAACGGGGACGTCTATCCTGAATCTGGTCACCTCTCCTCCCGCTTCCGTATAGTTCGTGAAAATCGTCTGAAGGAACTCATGATCGGGTCCCACGTATTTTTCGCTGTCCATTACCGCATTGCCGTCGAACGCATAGCCGTAACCGAAAGAGACTATTTTTGTGTCGCAAGCCAGAAATCCGTAAAGAGTTATCTTATCTCCGCTCACGTTTTGCTCTATGACCGTTTCGTATTTATTGTTGCCGCCGACTTTTGCTATGGAGACGTTGTTTTCGTCATATATCTCGTCGGCGGAAATTTGAACGTCATGATACCTTTCAATGGGAAAAACGTCGTCATACGATTCTGCCGCCGTACCGAATACGGGAATAAACGTTAAAACGAGTAAAATAACGGTGATTTTTATAAGCTTGTTTTTCATAAGTGTTTCTCCTTTATGTCTGTGTTTATTAAGATGCGAAAACGGTGATAAAAAGCTTCAGCTGCGCGGTTGATTTTCAAAACGTCAGCAGGCCGCCGTTTTCGCGTTCTTTACTTATTTTTTGAAAAGTGAGAGAAAGCCTTTTTTCTTCGGCTGCATTTCAAGAAGGCGGTTGAATTTTTCCTTCAGCGCGAAATCCGTGGAGAAGGCTGTTTCCGCGTCGAGCTTCAGCTGTTCGAGCTTTCTTGAATTAAGCCTGTTTACCTTGTCCGCTATGACCTGCATCTCCTCCGCGCCGAGCGTCGTGAACGCGAACTGCAAAAACGTGCAGAAATCCGAATAATCGCTTGAATGCTTGCTCTGATTAAGCCATTCGTCACAGAAGCATTCCGCAAAGCGCGTCGACTGCGGCGAGGTCATCCTGAACAGATTGTAGATATACGGTATCTCCTCAGCCTCAGCGTTTTCCGCGAACAGCGGGAGCACCCACGCCTGATACGTGCTTACGTCGTTATCCGTAAATCCGGTCAGGTCTATCTGTTCCTTTTCCGTAAGCGAGGACAGATACGGCTTTGCGCTGTGGTAATCCTTGCGGTTGTTTATGCCGCATACCGCCGCGCCGAACGCGAGGCAAAGCAGTTTGCCCGTCAGCTCCTTGCCGCGGATCCTGCACTCGTATTCGCAAACGTCGTTTATGATTTTTTCCGATTCCTTTGTGGGCTTGCTGAACTTTATGCGCGACAGAACTCCGCCCGTCACCTCATCCGATATGCCGATTATGAGTTTGTCTGAGACCAGGATCCCGAAAATAAGCTCCTCGGCTTCCCTGATCGCCTCGGGTCTCTTGCGCTTGAAGTTGTCGTAATACTCCGTCAGAGCCTCGGGCAGACAGCGCTCCGCGTAATCAGGAGAGGCGGAGAAATACTCGTTATGATGCTCCGTTATAAGCTGGCTCGTTTCCTTTACCTCGTACGTTGCGATCATCTGACGCAAAGTCGACCACATGAGATCGAATTTCTCGCCCGCGGCAAGGAAATTGAACAGCTCTCTGCGTTTGTCCTTGAGATGCGCCGCGGCAAGCTCGGAAAACGCGGTGGTGAGGTTTACCTGCACTGCAAGCCCGTCCTCTATGCCGTCCGTGACCTCCTCGAGATTTTCCTCCGTCGTGCAGAAGCGCTTCACGTCGTCAACGAACAGGGACAGCGCGTGATTCGACGCCGCCTTGTCCGTACCGCAGGCGTAGCGCTCCTTCATTACGGACGCAAGGAAACCGCCTATCTTTTCATCGTGCGCGAGACACTCGTAATTTGAATTGTGGCTGTGTACGTATTCCGATATGAGCGAAACGATAAAGTCCGCTTTCCATTCCACGTGCTGATATCCCGCGACCCATAAAAGCGCTTTGCGGCTCTTTTCGCTCATCAGCTCGTCGGTTATGTTAATACCGCAGAACGAGGTGAGCTTTCTTACGTTTTCAAAATATGCACTGAAAGAGCCGGACGTAATGTCGCGCGCTATCATCGCTATCGGCACGGAATCGACCGCCAGGGCGCGGAAACCGTTTTGCAGTATGAGCGACGCGTCCTTATATATCGCCGCCATATACGCTAAGACCTTTGTCAGATACGATGAGCCGAAGCCGAGCACGGCTTCCGAAACGCTCAGGATAGATTCAAACAAAAGCAGCTTTCCGCCGTATCTGCTGTGTCTTCCTGAATACTCCGCTATAACGTCGAATTCCTGTTCCGTAACGGATCTGAACGCGTCGGTCGAGCCGCCGTAGCAGTTCGAAGCGCGGCTCATGAGATACGCGGAGCACAAAGCCGGCGTGACCTTGTCCGTATCGCAGAAGACTTCTATATAAGAATGGAATACTTTTAACAAATCATAATTATGGAGCATCGTTTCTTCTATGAACGAATAAAAATCCGCGTCGTTCATGTAATTGCCCGGATCGAAGCAGTCGCCCGCCGTCAGATCGAACACGAAAAATCCGTCGTCCTCGCAAAGCGTTCTGTCGTACGCGGTGCATTTTGACACCACGCCGCAGATATCGACGTCCGCCGTTCTCGGGTCGTACGCGTACGTTGAAAACGATATCTTTTTCGCGTAAGAAACGGGCAGAACGTAGTTGAGCGCCGCTATCCACAAAACCGTGTTTTCCTGCTCGTCGCAGATTATTATCCGGCGCTTCATCTCATCCTTGTGTATGAGCGCCCAGAGCATATTTTTGAAAATACCGAAATTGCCGGGATTTGCAAGGAATTTCATCACCTTGTTAACGGTTATCGACGAGCCGGCGGAGAGTATGGGAGCGCCCATATACCCCACGCCGTTTTCGGCGTACACGGTGTCGGGCGACGGCGCCGGAAGAAACGACGGAGAGCCGATGAAATCGCACGGATACGCGTTTATATCCGTGTATGAGAACAGGATCGAATGGCTTATGTGGTCCATACCGCCGGAAAAAGCGCTCTTTCCGAGACAGGCGGAGCGTGTGACCGCGCATTCGCCGCCGCTGTATCTGTACGTATAAGATACGGGCATGAGCGCTATGATACGCTCCGAATACTCGGGATTGACCATATCGAGATCGGGAGCTCTGTATTCGTCGAGCTTATCTTTGAAATCGTTCTGACGCGGAAAATCTCTGTCGGAGGATAAGATACCGAAGCCGTTCTGGCTTCCGTAAAGACCGCTTTTACAGCCCGCGTATATAATCTGATGAAGGCTCATTTTATAATCTCCTTTTCGGTTGTTTTGCAGTGTGGCATATTATCTTATTTTATATCATATCACAAGATTTTCTAAATTGCAAGAGGTATATTAAAAATTATCAAAATATATTGCAAATGCTTGACTTTTTTACATTGATGATGTATAATAACGGCAGTAATATGAAAGGAGAGCGCATAAAATGAGTGTCAGGGATGAATGGAAAAACACCGGTAAGGATCTCGGCGATACCTTCAAAGGCCTCGGAAAATCGATAGTAAAGTCGGTAAAAGTAGGCGCGGACAAGATACTTGACGAGGAGCCGAAGGATGAAAACGGCAACGTAAAGCCCACGGGGTTAAAGGAAAGCTGGAGCGAGGTAGGTAACAATTTCGGAAAATCCGGCAAATCAATAGGCAAAGCCGTGACGGAGACCGCAAAGGTCGTAGTCAAAAAGGCGGACGAGGAGCTGAACAAAACGGAAGCTCAGCCCGAACAGCCGTTTGAAGACAAGACCGCGGAGGAAGAGCCGGCGGAAGAGAAGACAGAAGAGAAGACTGAAGAATAAAGCGCAAAAGCGAGGTACTCTTAAGGACAGTTAATGAAAACCGGCTGAGTAAGGAACAAAATCTTTATTTCAGCCGGTATCTTTGTCACATCATGTTGCATGCAGGACGTTAGTTCGCCAAACGTCAAAGAAA
>CACZOH010000257.1 GCA_902782785.1 uncultured Ruminococcus sp.
ATACGCCGGTATTCCAATGACGACAAACCGAAAAGAGCCGAAATAGCGCCGTTTGAGCGGGTTCGGATAACTCTTGTTACCCTAAGTTAACGGTATTTTTACACAGTTTTCTTGCCGCGTCTACAGTATAATCGGGAATAATATAAAAATTTCGGATATAATTGAATCAATAAAACGGTACGGGAGAAAAGATATGTTTAACGCAAGGATTATATCGTCGCTTCAGAAATGCTTCATCGAGGACAAAATATCGGACAAGCCGGAGCTTAAAAAGCTTACGGCGTACAAAAACGAAAGATTTTCTTTTGAGACGGCATACCGTATGGACGGGACGCCCTCTCAGTTCAGGGGCTTTGCGGACGTTTCCGTTTCCGCGGGAAAGCTCGGCGGCGTCTGCACAGTCAGAACGGTCGAACAGATAGTTTCGCTTATGCCCGTTTTCCCGACGATGTCGGACGACAATTACATTAAAAAGACGCCCGGACTTTACCCCGATCCGCTGATCCCGTGCAGAAACGGCGGGCAGACTCCCGTCTGCGAGGAGGAGACGCGCGCTCTCTGGATAGAATTCGACCCCGGAAAAACGGGCTATAAACCGGGCGATCACAAAATAAACGTTGTCATCTCCCTGCGCGGCGAGGTCCTCTTCGACGGCGCGCTTGAGGTACATATAGTCGACGCCGACCTGCCGGAGCAGAGCATAGCCGTGACGCAGTGGTTTCACTGCGACTGCCTTGCAAGCTATTACAACGTCCCCGTCTTCTCCGCCGCGCATTGGAAAATAATAGAAAACTATATGAGAACGGCGAGCAGAAACGGCATAAATATGATACTCACGCCGGTGTTCACTCCGCCGCTCGACACGCATATAGGCGGCGAGCGCCTCACGACGCAGTTAGTCGACGTCAGAGTGACGGAGGACGGCTATGAATTCGGCTTTGACCGGCTCAGAAAATGGATAAGGCTCTGCAAAAAATGCGGAATAAAGTATTACGAGATCTCGCATCTGTTCACGCAGTGGGGCGCGGGTCACGCGCCGAAGATAATGGCGGAGGTGAACGGAAAGCAGGAGCGCATTTTCGGCTGGGAGACTGATTCCTGCGGCAGAAAATACCGCAAATTCCTCTCCCTGTTCATTCCGCGTCTGCTCGAGGTGTTGAAAGCCGAGGGCGTTGATAAAAACTGCCGCTTCCATATCTCAGACGAGCCGTCCGCGGCACAGCTTGAGATATACAAAAAAGCCAAATCCGGCGTCGCAAAGCTTCTTAAGGGCTATCCGATAATGGACGCTCTCTCAAGCATCGATTACTACCGCGACGGCGTCATAGACAACCCCGTTCCCGCGTGCGACCACATAGAGCCGTTCTATGAGGCGGGCGTTCCCGAGCTCTGGACCTACTACTGCTGCGGTCAGCATACGAACGTGCCGAACAGATTCATCGCTCAGCCGTCGTACAGAAACAGGATCATAGGATTTTTGTTCTATAAATACAATATAAAGGGCTTTCTGCAGTGGGGCTATAACTTCTACAACAACCAGGGCAGCTATTATCCGATAAATCCGTATATTTCATCCGCCTGCGATTACTTCGGCCAGGCGGGAGACGGTTTCTCCGTATGGCCCGCGCAGGACGGCACGGCGTATGAGTCCCTGCGTCTCTGCGTTTTCAACGACGCGATAAGCGATATGCGCGCGCTTCAGCTCTGCGAGAGCATATACGGGCGCGAAAAAACGCTCGAGGCGCTTGAAAAAGGTCTTGACAGACCGCTTAAATTCGCCGATTTTCCCGCGTCGGACGACTATATCCTCGAGGCGCGCCGCAGGATCGACGCGCTTGTGGAGCGGGGCTTGAAAAATGGAAAATAAGGAAAAAGAGATAAGATCGCGCTGTGAAGACTGCGAATACTACGATTACGACGAGTATTACGGTCAGATGTACTGCAAAAACGATCTTGACGAGGATGAAATGGAGCGGTTTGTCAGACGTCAGACCGCCTCCTGCCCGTATTTCAAACCGTACGACGAATATATGTCGGTGAGAAAGCAGAATTAAAAAGCCGCAAAAATCATCACAAAGGAAGAACGATGTGAAAAAAAAGGTCAAGCGCGCCGTTATGATCGCCGCGGCGGCGGTCACAGCGCTGATTCTGGTATATAATATCGCCTCCGCGTTCGTGCTCTCATACGAGTACGAGGGCGACGGAGGCTTTTTCTCGCGCGTTTCCTATTCTCTTTCCCGCCTTTTCACCGATCCGCCTTCCTCCACATTCAAAAAAACGGCGTACAGGCTTTTCGGCGTAACGGCGGAAGGATCGATTTTCTCGGGATCTGACGGATATCTTTTTCCGCTCCGGGACGCGTCGTTCGACTACGGCGCCGACCTTTCGGGCAGGCTGAGGTACGACGGGGAAAAGCTTTCCGCCTATCTTTCGTCGCTTGAGACGCGGAGGCGCGCGCTTTTGCTCGACGACTGCGAGCTGTACGTTTACGTCGTTCCCAACAGCCAGACGGTCCTGCGCGAGCAGGCGGGCGGCGACCCGTCCGTTCGCACCGCGGCGGAGGAGCTTGAAGCATATCTTCACGAAAACGGATTTATGAATTTCCGTCTGCTCAGATCCGAGCTTTCACATACCGGAATACCGTCGTATCACAACACCGAAAACGGAATAAACGAATACGGCGCGTATCTCGTTTACAAAGAGGTAGCCGCCGATATGCCGGACGCGGTACAGAGAAGATACGGAAAGATAAACCTTGACGAATCTGATATTTCCGTTATAGAAACGGACGGCAGAGATCTCGCCGTCCGCGCGGGCATAGAAAAAACGGCGAAAAACAAAACGGTCGTTTACCCCACCGCGCCGTATACCTCGCTTTACACGTCGGAGCCGGCCGACGGCTGTACCGTGTGCAGACTGAAGGACGAATATAACGATTTTATCGGAAACTCAAGGCTTCTGTTTCTGATACCCGACGCGGATCTGCGCGAAATGCTTATGCCGCTTTTCTCCGCGTCGTACACGGACACGGTATACAAAAACACGCTCTCTTATTCGGATAAGACGGCGAACCTCGGTCATCACGCCGCCTGCGTCTGCATTTTAAGGGAGGACAGGCTGTCAGAACTGCTCGACGGAGCGGATATATCGACATACGAGGCGAGGACCGCGGAGTTTGAGCGCGGCGGAGCCGTTTCCGCCCCGCGCGCGGTATCGTCCTCATACAAAAAAAGCGGGACGGTCATAATAGCGGGAGAAAGCTTTGACGCGCAGACCGTGACGGTCGCGTCGTCGCTCGAGACGGTAACGGTAAACTCGCTTGACGGGCGTTTTATCGCGGAGCTTTCCGCAAAGCCGGGCGAGAGGCTTGCGCTCACGGGCTCGCGCGAGGGACGGCAGACTTCGGAGACCGCGTATCACACCGCTCCTTCATCCGTATCTTGCGAGGAGAGCGTTTTTGCGGGCGGCGCCTCGATGCTTTACTACGAGCAGACGATAGCGGACTACACGGGCGGCTCAGCCGGGGCAAGCGCCGCGCAGCTCCGGAAGAAGCTTGAAAAGACGGTCGCCAAAATACGCCAGCTTACGGGCAAGGATACGAAGATCCTGTTTCTTGCGGCGCCGAATCCCCTGACGGTTTATCCCGGCGCGGCGTCCGCGGAGCTTATGCAAAAACGGGCGGAGACGACGAATTACGACGCCGTCGCCTCGGCGCTCGAGGGCGCGGACGGCGTTGAATTTCTCGACATACGCGGCGTTATGCGGCAGAATTCCGATATAGGCAAGCTCTATTATCAGACGGACACGCACTGGACGGAGCTCGGCGCGTACTTCGGCTACCGCACGCTTATCGAAGCCGTATCGCGCGGCTTTCCCGCCGTCGCTCCGCTTTCTCTCAGCTCGTTCACTCAGACGGAAAAGACTGTTCCGGCGGGCGACCTTTCGGGATTTTCGGGACTTTCCGGACTTACCGAAAACGCGGTGTTCCTTAAACCGAATTTCAAGCTTAGGGCGGTCGGGATAAACGAAAAGCCGGATACGATAGACCGCTCCGTATACGGAGACGTGCTGACGTCCGCGGTGAACGACGACAGACTGCCGACCGCCGTCATGATACGCGATTCATACAGCGCAAACCTTTTCCCGTGGATATGCGAGCATTTTTCGTATCTTTACTGTCAGAGCATGTGGAACTACACCCCGGATCACGGAAAGATAGAGGAACTGAAGCCGGATTACGTCATATACGTGATCTGTGAAAGAAACCTCGGAGCGCTGACATAATTAATAAAAAGATGTTGACTTTTGACATATCGTATGATATAGTTTAAGTAAATAAAAAAACAAGGAGAAACACTATGAAAAAATTCATCTGTCCCGTTTGCGGTTATGTACATGAAGGCGAGGAGCCGCCGGAGAAGTGCCCGCTTTGCGGAGTTCCCGGATCTAAATTCAAGGTAGAGGAAGCGACGGAGCTCAGCTGGGCGGCGGAGCACGTCCTCGGCGTCGCAAAGGACGTAGATCCCGAGATAAAAGCGGGATTGAAGAGCAATTTTGAAGGCGAATGCTCAGAGGTCGGTATGTATCTCGCGATGGCGAGAGTCGCGTACCGCGAGGGCTACGCCGAGGTAGGCGCGTACTACGAAAAAGCCGCGTGGGAAGAGGCGGAGCACGCCGCCAAATTCGCGGAGCTTCTGGGCGAGGTAGTGACGCCCTCCACCAAAAAGAATCTCGAGCTGCGCGTAGCCGCGGAAAACGGCGCGACCGCCGGCAAGACAGAGCTTGCGAAAATGGCGAAGGCTCAGAACCTTGACGCCATACACGACACCGTACACGAAATGGCGCGCGACGAAGCCCGTCACGGCAAAGCCTTCGCAGGACTGCTCAAGAGATATTTCGGAGAGTGACCGTCAAAGCGGCGCTTGTGTGTTCCGCAAAGACAAAAAAAACGCCGAAAGCCGCAAAAAGCAATATCATAACGCAAAAAGGACCCGCTGCCGGGTCCTTTTTTCTTTTCGGCGCAAGCGGTGGCCGCTCGTTCTCCCGCCGCGAAAGCACCGGTCTTATCCCCCGTTTTGTCCTTTTTTGTCAAATATTAAACTTCTTACATAAAAATTCCTCAAATCGTAACCGAATAGGGTAGGTTTTTTCCACATTTATATGATATAATACCGTAGGGTAACGAGAATTATCCGAACCACGTTTTCGGACGGCATCTCGCCGCTCCTGCTTCGTTAAACCCCTTGCTGTTACGTA
>CACZOH010000258.1 GCA_902782785.1 uncultured Ruminococcus sp.
CCGGCGGGGTACAAAACCGGCATCCATATGTTCGGTACCGAAGCGGCGTTCAACCTGAACAGCAGTCTTTACGATTGGGCAAACGACGCTCCCTACGTATACATTTATTTCAAGACAGACGATACCGCTGTAAACACCGCGGGAGCTAACTTTACAGGCGGCACGCTCGCGCTCGCGGGAGGCGCCGGTATCGCTGTCGGCGCGGTTATTACCGCGCTTGCAGTGAAGATCAAAAGAAAACACGACAACAAGGAAGCCGTGACGGAATAAGATCTACGCATGTCTGATATATGCCGAACCGAGAATAAACGAAAACGACCCGTTGATTATCCGCGTAATGGATATGATAAACGGGACGGAAAAAGAGTACAACTTAAGCGAGCTCGCAAATGAAACGATCCCTTTGAACAACTATATTTCAGGTTTTAAAAAAGGCGCGGTGCAGTTAAGTTATACCGCAGAGCCGAAAGAAGGAGAATATCATACAACAGTTTATAAGTCATACGAATTAAATCTCGAAAACGGCAACGTTTATAAATACGACGTTCCCGTCGCCTGACTTTAATCCCGCGCGGCGCATTAACGGACGTATATATGCCCTATACCGCGGTATGACGGCAAATCAATTCGGATACGAGTGGATTTGCCGCCTTTTTTTGCGCGGGCGCGGCGCAAATGTTAAAAAACGGTAAACATTAAAAAAAAGCGCGGTACTTTTACCCCGTTTTGTCTTCTTATAAGGTAGAGACAAAAGGGGGATTACATAATGAATAATAAAATTATCCGCACGTTTTTCACCGCGGTTTTAAGCGTTTGCGTTATGAACTGCGGTTTTGCGGTTTTCACACACGCATGCACGGGGTCGTCGGAGGCGAAATTCATCCTTTTATCACACGACCCGCGGGAAAACGGAAAATACGTTGTTATAAGCAAGACGGAGCTATATGATTACGCCGAGTCAGGCGGTTTGGAGATAACCGCCGTAAACGGAAAATTCGACTCCCGCGGCGAAACGTATCAGGCGTTTATCGCCTGTTACGCCTCAACCGTAGAATATACTGACGGCAAAGAAAAGCCCATCGAAATGACGCCGACCGTGGACGTTTTATCATTAACGGCGGATGAGAAAATGGACGCGATAAGATTTGACGGTACAAAAGCCGAATACAAAAAGCCGACCTTATTCGGCGGAAACGCTCAATATCTCTGGCAGATAGGCGCCGACGGCGATTATACCGTTATCGGAGAGCTCGGGGGAAGCGGTTTCTTTACAAGTATGTACCAATATTATTGAGGTGTAAGCAGATGATGAAGAAAAAAGCTATAGTTTTCGTTTTGCTTTTGTGTATTGCGGCGTTGTTCGGATGCAAAAGCAAGACCGATATACCCGCTGATGATAACAAATATTCAGAGCTACGTGATAAATACTTTTGCGATACAATTATGGAGGGCAATTACCGCCAGGTGTGGAAGCTGAATATTGAGGATGGCAGCATTTTTACCGCCTGCCCCGACCCGCTGTGCGGTCACGGATCGGCTGACAGCGCCTGTCCGTTCCGTTCCGTAATACCCGTAAAAATAGCCGACGGGGGAAGATATCTGTTTTACGTCGGATACTCAAACAGAGAGCACGCGATATATGGTTTTGACACGGAAGAAAACAAAACGAGTAAGTTATACGTTTACGACAAGCTCCCGTCCTCAAACCCGCAGCTTATGTACGGCGAAGGTCGCCTGTATTTTGATATACCCGTTATAAAGACAACAGATGACGAATACGTGGAAACGACCGAGCGGATATTGATGTATTACGATATTAACACGAAAGAAATAAAAGAATACGGCAAGAGGGATGAATCACAGCGCCTTTTGTTTGAATATAAAGGCAAGCTCTATTACAGAGACGATACCGGTACATATTCCACAAGCGGCGAGTTTGACGACAGTGAGCCGCTGCCTTTGCCGGATGGCGGAAAGATCGACGCATTCGGCGGCTACTTTGGATGCGGTCCCGGATACGTCGCCAAACCTTCGGCTCCCGCCGATATCTATCTGTTTGATGAAGAGAGATCCGTACCGCTGCCTCCCGAGGCGTCAGACCGGAATCTTGTCGGACTTTCCGCAACGGGCGATACGTTTTATTTCACGCTCGGCGGCGCGGAGACAACCGACGGCGAGGACGGTCATTATACGGTAAAAATCTGCATTTTGAATAAAGATGGCGCGTATAAGATATACGCCGTACAAAGCGATTTTTCGTTTTACGTCCGCAAGGGTTACGGCGATCGCGTCGTCTGTTCGATTTTGAGCGAATACAAAGACGGCGTTGATTTGTCATATTATTCGGAAGAAAACTACACACCTAATAATCTGATGTGGATAGA
>CACZOH010000259.1 GCA_902782785.1 uncultured Ruminococcus sp.
ACGTCGCGGATCGCGGGGGAGTTTGTGAACAGCATACAAAGTCTGTCTATGCCGTAGCCTATGCCGCCTGTGGGGGGCATACCGATCTCAAGCGCGTTCAGGAAATCCTCGTCCGTGTGGTTTGCTTCCTCGTCGCCGGAGGCGGCGAGCGCGTCCTGCTCGGCAAAGCGCGCGCGCTGATCTATCGGGTCGTTCAGCTCGGAGTATGCGTTGCACATTTCCCAGCCGTTCATAAACATCTCAAAGCGCTCGACGTAATCCGGGTCGTCCGGTTTGCGCTTTGTCAAGGGCGATATCTCTATCGGGTGATCCATTACGAACGTCGGCTGGATCAGCTTGTCTTCAACGTATTCCTCAAAGAAGAGGTTCAATATATCGCCTTTCTTATGGCGCTCCTCGTATGCAATGTTGTGCGCTTTTGCAAGCTCTCTCGCTTCTTGCAGCGTCCTGACCTCTTTGAAATCGACGCCCGCGTATTTTTTTACCGCGTCGATCATCGTTATGCGCTCAAAGGGCTTTTCAAGGTCCATTTCATTTCCGTTATACACTATTTTCCCGGTACCGAGCACCTCGTGCGCGACGTGGCGGAACATATCCTCCGTCAGATCCATCATACCGTGATAATCCGTGTACGCCTGATAAAGCTCCATAAGCGTGAATTCCGGATTGTGGCGCGTATCTATGCCTTCGTTTCTGAAAACTCTGCCTATCTCAAAAACCTTTTCAAGTCCGCCGACTATAAGGCGCTTCAAGTACAGCTCAAGCGAGATACGGAGCTTGAAATCCTCGTCAAGCGCGTTGAAATGCGTTTCAAACGGTCTTGCCGCCGCGCCGCCCGCGTTTGAAACGAGCATGGGCGTCTCCACCTCAAGGAATCCCTTTTCCGTCAGATATCTTCTTATACTGCTTATGATAAGCGACCTTTTTATCAGCGTATCCTTTGATTCCGCGTTCATAATAAGATCCACGTAACGCTGACGGTAGCGCATATCCGTGTTAGTGAGTCCGTGGAACTTCTCGGGCAGCGGCTGCAGGCTCTTTGAAAGAAGTACGACCTTTGTCGCGTGTACGGACGGCTCACCCATCTGCGTTACGAAGGGCGTGCCCTCTATGCCGACTATATCGCCTATATCGAGCTTTTTGAAATCGGCGTAATCCTCTTCACCGACGTTGTCGCGCGCGACGTACGCCTGAACGGTTCCCTTAAGGTCCTGTATATGGCAGAACGACGCCTTGCCCATAACGCGCTTTGACATAAGTCTGCCCGCGACGGATACGAACGTATCCGCGGAAAGCGATCTGAACGTTTTCGTCTCTCTGTCGCAGTCCTCCGTTATATCGGTGCTGTGATGCGTAACGTTGTATTTTGTTATTGTAAACGGGTCTCTGCCGCTGTTCTGCAGGTCCGTCAGCTTCTGACGGCGTATCTTCAGTATATCGGAAAGCTCCGCGTTTGCGCTGTTGTTCTCGTTATTCATTTTATTCGCTCTTTTCTATCTTGTTGATTATGATCGTGAGGTCGCGTCTCGGAAGATGTACGGTCACTCTGTCTCCGACCTTTGCGCCGATTATGGCTTTGCCTATGGGCGAGGTGTCGGAGATCTTGTTTGAGAACGGGTCCGCCTCGGTAGAGCCGACGAGCGTATATACGGTCTGTGCGTTCTTTTCCACGTCGGTTACGGTGACGTTTACGCCGACGCTGACTTTGTCGTGCGAGACCTCGTCCGTGCTTACGAGACGGACGTGCTTGAGCATCTGTTCAAGCTCGGTTATCCTGCCCTCTACCTGAGCCTGCTCCGTTCT
Source organism: uncultured Ruminococcus sp. (assembly GCA_902782785.1). Classification (GTDB taxonomy): domain Bacteria; phylum Bacillota; class Clostridia; order Oscillospirales; family CAG-272; genus UBA1248. The sequence goes on from CACZOH010000259.1 coordinate 1,804, forward strand.
TGCCGCCTCGTACTCGCTGTTTTCGGATAAGTCTCCGAATTCCTTTGCGGTCTTTATGGCGTCCTTGACTTCCTGTTTTTTGACTGTCTTCAAATAGTTGAGTTCATCTGTGAGCTTCTTCAAGCCCTCTTCTGTTACGGTTATTTGTTCGTGCATTTTTATCCCTCTTGTTTTATTATTTTTCTTTTATTATCTCGACAGCTTTTTTCAGCTGATCGTCGTTTTCAAGCGGCAGTTTGTATAAGTTTTTGTTTTTTGCTTCCTCGTTCAGCTCTGTAATAACGTCCGGTGTGATCCCCACGCCCTCGAAATTATCGGATACGGGCGGATAGTAAAGCTCCGAGGATATATAAATGACCGAGCCGTCGCTCAGCTGATAGGGCGACGTGACGGTGCCTTTTCCGAACGTTTGCGTTCCGACTATCGTGGCATAACCGTAATCACGGAGAGCCGCGGTGAAAAGCTCTGCGGCGGACGCCGTATGACCGTTTACCACAACGACCATCGGCATTTTAAGACACGCCGCGTCGGAACGAAGCGTCGTCGTATTGCCTTTCGCGTCCGTCATACGGACCGTGATGCCTTCGGGAAGTATATAATCGAGAACTTCCTGTATCGACTCTAAAAGTCCGCCGGTGTTGTTCCGGAGGTCGAAAACGATCCTGTCGCAGCCCTGTTTTTTTAAGTCCGCGACGGCCGCCTTAAGCTCCGCGGGCGTCTCATTGAAGAAATTGGATATCGCTATTACGGCTATGTTTCCGAAGACCTTTGTCTTTACCGTCTTTGATTTGACCTCTCTGCGCGTCATCTCAAACGTCAGAGGAGCGGATTCGCCTTCGCGTTCTACCGTGATCCTGACCTTTGTTCCCGCCTCGCCGCGTATCTTTGTGACGGAGTTTTCGTAACCGAGCTCGGCTATGCTGTAACCGTCGACGCCGACGATCCGGTCGCCCTCGGAGATCCCCGCCGCTTCTGCGGGCGAGTTTTCATATACCTCAAGTATTTCGATGCAGGAAAGCTCGTCGTCCCACGTTACGTAAACGCCTATGCCGACGGTTCTTGACTGCATACTCTCCATATATTCGGCGTATTCTTCCTTTGTCATATAGCTTCCGTATCTGTCGCCCGCGCCGTACATATAGCCCTGTATCAGCCCGTCGACAAGCTCGTCGTCGTTTACGTCGCCTATATAGTATTTTTTGTATATCTCGTCGACCTGGGAAAGCTTGCTGTCGGAGAATTTATCACGCGAGACGGATGCGAGCTTGCTGTGATAGCTCTGACGCACGGCAAGGAACGTTATCTGCGACGTGAGGACAGCGACCGCAAGCACGGCGATTATCGCCGCAAAGAGCGGCACCTTTAAAGGCTTTTTGCTTTTTTTGCCGTCCTCGTTTTCGCTCTGCGGTTCTTTTTGCTCGGGCACGCTGACGTGTTCCTCCGTATACGGTAAAGCTTCGTCCTGCTTTATCCCGTCAGTATTTTCCGATACGTCTTTTGTTTCGTTTTGTTCCTCCGTTCGCTCGTTTATATCGTCCATTATAAAGCGTATTTCCTTTCAATAAATAATGATTGACGGACGCGGCGATTTACCCCGCGTCCGTGTCTGTTTGTGATGCGATCTTATGGCGTATAGTATTTCTTTCTCGGGTTGTTGTATTTATCGTATCTCGGACTGTCGTTTATATGCATTTTGGAGAGCTTTTCAAAATAGTCCCACGGGTCGACTCTCGTTTTGCCGTCCGGCTGTATTATCTCAAAATGCAGATGGTTGCCGGTTGAATCGCCCGTTGTTCCGACCTTTGCTATAACGTCGCCGCGCTCGACCTTCTGACCGACGGAAACGAGCAGCTTTGACGCGTGCGCATAAAGCGTCGACCATCCGTCTGAATGAAGTATAACGACGTAGTTGCCGTAAGAGGACGAATATTTTGCGGTTATGACCTTGCCTGCGCGCGCCGCGAGTATCGGCGTACCGCTCGCCGCGCCTATATCGTACGCTTTATGGAAGCGTATTCCCGCGCGCAGAGGATTCGGCTCGTAGCCGAACCAGCCCGTGATCCAGAAGTGGATTGTTGAGTCTATGGGTATCGGCCAGAGATACCCGCCGCTGCCGTACGCGGCGGCGCTCGCCTCAGCCAGAGCCGCCTTTTCTCTCTCGGACGCCTGCTGAGACTCTTTCAGCTTTCTTGCAAGCTCCTCGGCCTCTCTTTTCTTTCTTTCCTCTTCCTCTCTGCGCTTTCTTTCCTCTTCCTCACGGCGCAGACGCTCTTTTTCCTCCTTGATCAGCTCTGCTTCCTCAGCCTGCGCGGCTTTTATCTGAGACGTCAGCTCCTTTTCCGCGCTTTCGCTCGACTGGAGCACGGCCTCGTACTCAAGCTCGCTCGCTTCAAGCTTGTATATATATTCCATCAGCTGTTCGCGGAGCGCCGTAGCCTCGTCAAGCTCGGCGTTCATCTGTTTTGCGTATTCTTCTTTTTCGGTTTTGGTCGTATCGAGATCGTATTTCTGCCCCTCGTACTTAACGCCGGTATTTTCTATGGACTGCATCAGATGCTCCTGATAATCCATAAGCGTGCCTATATACTGTATGTTTGACAGAAAATCGGACAAAGAAGCGGAATCAAGCAAAAATTCTATTGTTTTGAGGGATGAAGAGCCGGATTCGTAATCGTAGCGGAGAAATTCTATCAAAGACGCCTCCTCGGCCGACAGTTCTTTTTCCGTTTCGGATATTTCCTCTTCCTTCAGCTGTATCAGCTCCTCATAGGTGCGGATAAGCTCCTTCGTGCTCAATATCGTTTCCTCAAGGTCTGTTATTTTTTCGATAAGCTCGACCTTGCGTTCTTCCGTCTGCTCTATGTCGTTTTGGATCTCAGCAATTTTCTTGCGGGCGCTGTCGGAGTTCTTCGACTGCTCCTTCAGAAGAGACTGCAGAGCGCTTATTTCGTTTTGCTTTTCCCTGATCCGGTCGTTCGTTACCGCGGCGTCGAACGAGATATTGAGCGACAGCGCGGGGACCGCGGTCGCTATGACGAGCAAAAACGATATGATCCTGATAAGTTTTTTCATAATTATACCTTTATGTGCTTGGAAAGCGAGATCTTTGCGCCTATGTAACAGGTGAGGAAGCTCAGGGCGATGAACCCGAGCGCCACGTAATACCATATCTCGCCGAACGGTACTATCGTGATGATGCCCACGGACGAGCCGCCCGAAGCGAGCAGACCGAACAGATAATTATACGTGATGAACTGCAGTACGAAAGCGATGACCGCGGAGATCAGCCCCGTGAATAAGGATTCTATCATGAACGGGAAGGATATGAACCAGCCCGTCGCGCCTATGTAGCGCATTATCTCTATTTCCTCGCTTCTGCTGCTTATCGCCATTCTCACCGTGTTCATGATAATGACGACGGATATGAACAGCAAAACTATCATAAAGCTGCCGAATATCAGAAGTATCGTATTTTTGAGTCTTTCAAGCGTGTTCGCGGTCTCGAGCTTATCCTCGACGTTCCGGAATTCCGGGAATTCCGTTTTGTTGCGCAGGGTAAAGAGCAGGTTTACAGCGTCCTTATCCGTACCGGAATAGCTTATGGTGTATATCTCAAAAAACGGATTGTTTTCTTCGTTGAAGCGCTCGAGCACCTGCGGATGCTGCGCGTATTTTTCACGCATATTCTCAAGCGCCTGCTTGCGTGAGGTGAATTTGACCTCCGTGACGTTCGGCAGGGCGGCAAGTCTGTTGTAAAGATCGTCAAGCTGCTCGTCGGGTATTTTCTCGTAATTGCACATACAGACAATCTCGTTCAGCTCGTTCAGCGAATGGAGATTTACGTAGAGGTTGTATATTATGAGCCCGAAGCTGCCCGAAACGAGGAGGCAGGACGTAAGTATGAGTACGGACGCCGCGGACATGAGCCCGTTTCTTGAAAAGCCCTTGAAGGAACGGGACATAAGGTAGGAAAAGCTGTATTTACGCATCCGATCCCACCTCCGCGTATTTTGAGTCGTATACTATCTTTCCGCGCTCGAACTTCACTATGCGCTTGTGCTTGTAGTGTGAGATAAGCTCAACGTCGTGCGTAATTATCAGGACGGTGCGCTTTCCGTTTTCACCGAGGGAGACGAGCAGATCCATCACCTCGCGCGACATTGAGGGGGAGAGGTTTGCCGTCGGTTCGTCCGCTATCAGTATTTTCGGGTTGTTCACGAGAGCGCGCGCGAGCGCGGTGCGCTGCTGTTCGCCGCCCGAGATCTCAAGCGGGAAGTGATTTGCGCGCGCCGAAATATCGAGCATGGACAGAACGAGCGGGACGGTGGTCTTTATCGCCTTTGAGGATTTTCCCAGAACTCTCATCGCAAACGCCACGTTTTCATATACCGTGTATTTGGAGAAGAGCTTGAAATCCTGGAAGTCCATTCCTATCTGCGACCTGTACTCGGGTATTTTTCTCTTTTTGATCTTGCGCAGATCGTATTTGTTTACGACGAGAGAACCGGAGGTCGGGACCTCCATTCTCGTGAGAAGACGCATGAGCGTCGTTTTGCCGGCGCCGTTGCTGCCGACAAGGAAAACGACCTCACCGTCTTCTATCGTAAGGTTTACGTCGTTCAGCGCGGTCACCGTGGTGTCGCGCGCCGCCGACCTGTATGTTTTTGTAACGTGTTTGAATTCGATCATTTCTAAGCCGCTTTATCAGAATTTTACGGGTTTGCTTGATAAGTATTTTTTGACCATGAGCGCGACCTTGAACGTTATGGCGTCGTCAAATTCGCGCAGGTCGAGTCCCGTCATCTTCTTGATCTTTTCAAGACGGTAGACGAGAGTGTTTCTGTGGACGAAAAGCTTGCGCGAGGTCTCCGATACGTTCAGATTGTTCTCAAAGAAGCACTGTATGGTCTGAAGCGTCTCCCGGTCAAGCTGGTCGAGTGACTCCTTTTTGAATATCTCGTGCAGAAACATCTCGCAAAGCGTTGTGGGAAGCTGATAGATAAGACGTCCGATGCCGAGATTTTCGTATGCTACTATATCCTTTTCCGTGTCGAAAACCTTGCCGACCTCAAGCGCTACCTGAGCCTCCTTGAA
>CACZOH010000260.1 GCA_902782785.1 uncultured Ruminococcus sp.
TATGCTTTTCAGGGAGGTATTCAGATGTTAGGCAAGCTGATGAAATATGATATGAAGTATATGGCGCGGATACTTCCGTGGCTGTACATCGGAGCGTTTTGCTTATCTTTATTATGCTCGGTGTTTTTCCTTTTCATGCCGGAGGGACTTTTGCTTGAAATAGGCACTATGATAATCACGTACGTCGGTACGCTGTTTGTTGAAACGCTCGTTATAATGACCGTGGTATTTCTCATAATGCGCATATACAGAAGTATGTTTTCGGACGAGGGTTATCTGACGTTTACGCTGCCGGTAAAAAACAGCACCGTCATAAACTCAAAAATACTGACCGGTGCGATATGGACGACGTTTACCGTCATCGTCGCGTGCATAGTTTCCGCCATGCCGAGCTTCGCCATGAGCCTGAGATACGCCGGAACGGACGTGTACGACGAGATTATAGATTTTTCCGAAGAGCTTAACCGTTATTTCGGCTTCAACGATTTGATAATGTTCGCGCTGATAATAATCGACGTCGTCGTAATATGCTTCCTCATCCCGTCGCTTTACACGTTCTGCGCGTCGGTCGTTCATAAGGCGAAAAGAGCGAGAGCCTTTGCGTCGATAGGAATGTTCGTCGGAATACTGTACGGCATCGTAGTATTCCTCGTCGCCGTTTTCGTTATAATCGCCATAATCTCCGAAGCATATATGTTATCGTACGGGTCGTACGAGCAATTAAGCGGCTTTATGCAGAATATGTATATAATAGTCCCGCTCATAATTCTTGTAATTACAGCCCCCCTGACCGTCTTCAGCTGGCTGATGGCGAGGAGGATAGTGGATAAGAAGCTGAATATGCTGTAATTAAAAATTAAGAAAAAAGGTGTCGCCGGCGCGACAAAATGGTGGGTTTCCCACCCCTCACGCGAACCCCCACCGCTGTTCGCGGCGGGAAACCCCTTTGCTCGGCTCCGCCGAGAACCCCCCATACCCCCCTGTCCCCTCCCGGGAACCCCACCGCTTTCGCGGCAGGGGTTCGCGGGTTGCAGTGGATGAGGCGAACGAAATTATCTCAAACGAACGAACAACCCGCCGTTCTTGAAGATCGGTTTTTACGAAAGGATATGTTAATGAAGATTATAAAAGTTATTATTATCGGATTGTTGCTTGCTTTGTCGTTAATATCTATAGTTTCCTGCTATAGTTTAATCAATACCGCGACGTCGATTGAGTGGATAGAAAGTAAATCGTATTTTAAAGGCGGCAAAACGACGGAGCAGGGAACGGTAATATTTACTTACTCCATATGCTTTAAAAACAATACGGAAGACGATTATGAAATCGGATTGAGCGCCCGTTTTAAAAAATCGGAGCTTAACGGCTGGGTTGAATACGCAAAATTCTTTGAAGGTCGGATTGGTGACGATATTTACTGTCTTATTAAGGCAAATGAAGAAAAAAACGTAGACTTTGATTTTGAAAGTAAATACCTCGGCGGTGAAATTCCAACCTCACTTTCGTTTCCCGAAGAGTTAATCGTGGCAACGAGATTTAGTAACGCTGATGAAATAAACAATCCAGTAAAGATAGTTGACAGCGAGAGCAGTCTCCTCGGTTTTTCCGTAACCGATAAAGTAGAATTCTTATGCAGCGTAACCGTTATGAATACGTCGGATAAAGAAGTTGAATTTACGTTATGCGCACAAGCCGATGAAGCGGACGTAAACTCCGGGTTGCTTAAGTCAAAGACGATGACCGACATGTCAGGCACCGTATATAAGCTCGCCGGCGGTGAAAAGAAGACTTTTGAAGTAGTATTTACGGGGGAGAATAACGGCGGGACAGAAAAACAAAACCGGCTCCTGCCGAAAATAACGCTCAATATGAAGTAAGTGCGGGAATAAAAAGAGGTTAATTAGATGCAAAAAATCAGGATTGCGGTTTTTATATCGCTTTGCCCGGTGATTCTTGCGTTTCTGTCGGGGTGCGTTATAACAATGCCGATCGGGTCGAGAGAAAGATACAAAAAGGTCGAACCCGTCGGGGAGGTACCGGCGGAGCTTTCGCGCGTCGTGGAGAAAAATCTGTTTAAAGACGCGGACGCTGTTGACGGAAAGGTTTTTATGCTTGACGTCATATCCGCCGATGAAAAAAACGGCAGATACGAAAAAAGACTTATCATGACGGATGCGTACGGCGCGGAGCTGCTCCGATATGATTTTGTATCATCGGCGGCTATGTATAACGATTACTATAAGCCGTCGTCAGACGGCGGCGTGATACTGACCGATACCGACGAGGGTCAAAACGGCGGCGAGCCGAAGCTGACCGTAACGAAGCTTGACAGCAAGGGAAACAAGGTTTACGAAACAGAGATAGCATCCCCCGGAAAAACGGTCGTTAAGGTTGCGCTTGAAAGAGACGGCAGACTGTATCTGTTCTGCACGGAATTTAAGGACCTTCGTAAAAGCACGTGGGACGTTTACGCCGACAGCGACGTTTTTACTGCCATGCTTGACGAAAACGGCGCGGTTGTAAAAACGCGGCGTTATTCCGGCTCTGACCGCGATGATTTGTATTACGCAGAGGCGACGGATAACGGTTTTCGGCTTTACGTCGCCTCGTCGTCTTACGACGGTGATTTTGAGCGTGAAAAGAGTCCTTCTATCGATGAGTTCGATTATATAATTGAAACCGACCTCGAGCTCAATAAAACAGGCATGGTAAAAACAAAGACGCCGGAGGATTATCCGTTATCCGGTGTTATAGGAGAAAAGGACGGCGGGCCAGTAAGATGTTACGATTCGATGTTTGACGATTTTGACGCCGGTACGCCGACGTTGTATATCGATTACGGAGATTTTTATATGGTGGTGTCATACAACATAACGTGGGTTAACAATTTCGCGCCGGTGTTTTCTCTTGCAAACAACGAACACTCGGAAACGGTCTATTCCGGGTACGACCGAAACGGAGCGCTCATTTTCAGAGCTTCCGTCGCAAATAATTAAAAAACCGCGTTTTAAGGAGTGACTGATTTAAAATCAGTTTTCAAAAAAGAGGGTGTTAATAATGAAAAAGAATATTTATATAACACTATATGAGATCTGTTTTGAAATGAACAGACCCGAGGATGATTCGGGCACTCCGTCGGAATTCTGGTATATAGCCCGTGTTTATTTAAAATAAACTGTAAGAAAAACCGTAAAACATACGTCTAATAAGATGAAAGAACTGCAGACTTTCGGAGAGATTATGGATAAAGGTGAAATAAGCTACGAAAAATACAAAAACGGAGACGATCAGGGCTTTTACGAGATCGTGCGGGAATACTTTGACGGACTTGCCGCGTATATAAACGGCATAGTCGGCGATTTCGGGCTTGCCGAGGAGCTGGCGGACGACGCGCTTCTCAAGCTCGCGCTGAAAAAGCCGGATTTCAACAAGAAATCGTCGTTTAAAACGTGGCTGTATTCTATAGGCAGAAACGCCGCGCTCGACAGCCTCCGCAAAAAATCCCACGTTTTCGTAAGCATCGACGACGCGGACGGAGTTACTGACGGACCGGAGCGCGAATACATAAAAAGCGAGCGCAACCGACAGCTATACCGCGCGCTTGAAAAGCTGAAGCCCGAATACAGAGAGGTCTTATATCTTTCGTATTTTGAAAATATGAGCGCGGACGATATATCGGCGCTCACGCGCAAAAGCAAGGGCTCCGTCTACACGCTTATGAACCGCGCCAGAGCATCTTTAAAAGAAATTCTGCAAAAGGAAGGATTCGATTATGAAAACGTATGATGAAAGAGCAAAAGAGATACTTGAAAAAAGAGACGGTATCATAAAGGAAAGAGCGGAGAGGCGCAAAAAAGCGACAAGGCTTGCGGTCATACTCGCCGCGGCGGTCCTGACAGTCGCCGTTGCCGCCGTTGCCGTCGCCGCGAGCGTCAAAGGAAATACGACACCGCAAATGCCCGCCGATATTAAAACGACGGAGATAAACGAGCCCGGCACGGAGTCCGGCACGGGATATAACGACGGCGTCATTGGCCCGAATCCGGCGGCGGACGATCATCCCGGATACGGATACGACAGAGCTGAAGCGATGCCGGGTTATTCTTATTCAAAAGATGAAAAATCGCCCGTCCCGTCGGCTGTCGGACCGGAGGAAAAAGCAGGTTTACCGGAGCCTGAATTTTCCGATTCGGAAAACGACGCGTCGATGAAAGCCGGAACGCTCACCGCGGGCGAATGGAAGGACGCGGCGGCTCTTGCCGACTGGAAGGAGCTTCTCAAAAAGGACGAATGGGCGGCATGCGCTGATCAGAGAAAGATCAATGCCGCGGACGTGATAAAGGTCAGGGTAAGTGACGGCGGCGCGCCGTGCTTTAACGTGACCGTAAAGCTTCTGTCCGGTGAAACGGTCCTGTTCACCGCAAAAACTGATATCGAAGGCTGCGCATACCTGTTCTATAATGTCATAACCAACAACGAACAGCCGGACGCCGTTCAGATAGGCGACAGCAAAATAAGCCTTGACGGCAAAACGGAGATAGAAGCCGACGCCGA
>CACZOH010000261.1 GCA_902782785.1 uncultured Ruminococcus sp.
CTATACGTAACAGCAAGGGGTTTAACGAAGCAGGAGCGGCGAGATGCCGTCCGAAAACGTGGTTCGGATAATTCTCGTTACCCTACGACATTTAAATAATAATTCCATCTGACAGAAAGGAAAAAACCATGATCAAACGTTTACGTATATTCGCCGCGGGATTGATAGCGCTTCCGCTTTGCTGCGCCTCCTGCACCAATAATCCCGCAGGCACCGAGACGGAGAGCGCCGCGACGGAACCGCAGACCGTCACGGAGCGTGTGACGGAAACAGAGGAGGAGGCACCGGCGTATCTTATACCCGATCCGTGCCGCGTTGATTTTTCATCCTTTTCGGACGAGCTTTTTTCCGCCGCTTTTCTGCGCGGGAACTGCGCTGAGCCCGAATTATCCGGGGACGGCGTCCGTTTTGTGGCGACGAAGCAGTCGCGCGACCCGGGCGTATACTTCAAGATAAACAGTATGTATAAAGCCGCGGGTTATCCGTCCCGCGACGGAGATAACCACGTCCCGTTCACACCCGAGGAAAAGAAGGTCATCGTTCTGAAAATACAGGCGGAATGGGGCGGCGCGTTTCAGATGTTCTACACGACCGGCAATATCAAAAACGCCCGCGAGGATCAGTCCATGACCGTCGTATACGGCGGCGATTCGGAGTTTTTCGGCAAGCGCGAAACGCAGTATCTCATATTTGAGGCAGATGAAAAAACAAAAGGCTGGAAAAGGAACTTCAACGACAAATTCAGGCTCGACTACACCAATTACGTTGAAGAGGGCGACGTATTCCTGCTCGCAGCCGCCGCTTTCTGCGCCGACCGCGCTGAGGCTGACGCATACATAGCGGAGGACAGGGGCGAAAGCGCGCCGAAAGCCACGGTCGAAGCGGGTTATTACGTATGTCTTTACGAGGACAGGCTCGATCAGCCGAAGGACAACGTAAAGGGCTCCGTTTATCAGTCGCTTGAGGACGCAAAGGCGGCGTGCGACAAGCAGAAGAAATTCGGCTGCCGCGTGGCGGACGGGAACGGGAACGTCGTTTATACTCCGTACTCGCTTTTGCAGAGCGACCTTTTGCGCGAGGGACATTACATAACCGAATACGCGCGCAAGACAGGCTTCAAATACGGCGACTCCTGCACCAATCCCGGCATAAACCACAGACCTCTGCGCACAAGCTGCGACAGGCTCGTGGACTGGATACTTTACCGCGCGGGATTTACGGATCAGCCTCTCGTTCAGGGGTGCGTCGTATCAAATCTCGTATCATGGTGCGAGAGAATGGGATTTAAAAGGATAACGAACGCAAAGGATCTTATAGCGGGAGACATAATCTTTGTAAGACCGGACAAAAACGGCTCGCCTCAGCACGTTTTCATGCTTGCGTCCGATATCGACGGCAAAGGCAATTCCCTGCGCTACGATCACGGCTCCGATACGCGCATCAACTCAAAACAGCCGTCATCGGAATCCGTAAGCAAGCCGGAAGCTCCGTTCATCTGCGCATTTCGCCCGAGAGTGACCGAAAAGAACAACGTGAATTATAAAAAATACTGACGTAATCCGGTTATTATTATATTGATAAAAAACAATAACGGAGGATAATTTGTATGAAAAACCGTACCCATACCGTAAAAAGGCTTGCGGCGGCTGTTCTGTGTTCACTGTTCGTTCTCCCCGCCGCGCTCTCCGCATTTGAAACGGCAGGCGCGACGAGCCAGGCGGACGCGGAAAAGAAAAGCTACTATAAAAACGATGCTTCCGTTTTTACGAAAGAGCCCGCGGTCGTAAACTTTAAAACTGAGGATCCGCCCGATATCAAAGAAGAAAATTACGTCACAGACCTTGACGGCGAATGGAAAATGACGGGAGACGGAAAAATATCGGAGCTCAAGAACGGCGCCGGCTGGGATAACGCGATAAACGCGACGGTCCCGGGCAGCATCCACACCGCGCTTTTTGAGGCGGGCGTCATAGACGACCCGTATGCCGGCGACAATATGAAGGACGCAAACAAATACGGAGAGAAAAACTGGTATTATCTGCGCAAATTCGATTACAACGGCACGGGCAAAAACGTAAAGCTCTGTTTTGAGGGCGTCTGCAACGTCGCGGACTTTTATCTGAACGGAAAGAAGATAGGCAGTCACGAGGGTATGTTCGGCGGTCCGTATATAGACGTTACGGACGCGGTGAAAAAGGGCGAGAACACGCTCGTCGTTCATTTAAAACCCGCAAAGGACTACACGAAGACGGTCGTTTTCAACTGCAGCTACGGCTGGCATTACGCAAAGCTTTATCCTCTCGGTATCTGGCAGTCCGTCAGCATCGTTGACGAGCCGCGGATAACGCTCGATCACCCGTTCATAACAACGACGGATTACAAAAAAGGCACGGTAGATCTGGCGATAGACGCCGTCTCGAAGGATGGCGGCGCCGTTAAGGGCGAGCTTACCGTTATGGTCGTGCCGAAGAATTTTGACGGCAGGTCGTCATATTTCAAAGTGAACGTAAACGAAAGCGGAAGCGCGCTTCTCAGATACCGCGCCGACGTTCCGGACGCTCATTTATGGTGGCCGAACGGCTACGGCGAGCAGTATCTTTACGAGCTTAAAACTTATTTCAAAGCCGACGACGGATCGTCTTATTACACGGAATCCCAATTCGGCATCAGACAGCTCGATTACGCGCCTCTGCAGCCAAAGGAGACCTCCGGTTCCTATAACCGTCAGTTCGTCATAAACGGCGTCAAGGTATATATGAAGGGCGCGGGCTGGTGTACGATAGACGCGATGATGCGCTTTACACGCGAGGATTACGACAGGATCCTGTCGCGCGCTCACGACGCAAATATAAACTTTTTCCGCTCGTGGGGCGGCGGCCTTGTCGAAACGGACGAGTTCTACGACCTCTGCGACGAATACGGAATATGTATATATCAGGAATGGCCCTGCTGCTGGGACAGCACGAAAACGCAGCCGGCCGACGTACTGTATGAGACGGTGATCTACGGCGCAAAACGTTTGCGCAACCGCCCGTCGCTCGTAGTCTGGGGCGGCGGCAACGAGGGCGAAGCGCTTTATTCGGACAAGGTGCTCAACAACATGGGCAAGCTTACGTACGAGACCGACGGCACGCGCGATTTCTGGCGTCAGGACGGCGGTCCCGGCGCATCGAACATAAGGCACGACCATATATGGTGGTCGGGAGACTCGCCCGAGCATTACATAAAGATATACACGGGTACGGAATATCTGAATATGCACGAATACGGTCTTGGCGCGATGATGAACCGTCAGTCGATCGCTAAATTCGCCGCCGAAAAGGAGCTTTCCGAATGGCCGATAAAGCCCGACGGCTCGATAGCGTATCACACCGCCACGTTCAACGGCTTTTACGGGTGGATGCAGACGCCGTACGGTCACGATATAGCGACGCACGTTCATTACGCCTCGCTTTTTACCGACGAGGAAAGCCTTGACGGCATAATACTCGGTTCTCAGATGTCTCAGGCGCAGGCGGATTATCCGCTTGCGATAAATCAGAGGATCAAAGCTGATAAGAACTCCGCAAACGTCATATATAAGATGAACGACAACTATCCGGGCGCATCATGGTCGATAGTCGACTGGTACGGAGCGCCGAAGATAGCTTATTATCTTATGCAGGACGCTTACCGTACGGAGATGGCGGCGTTCAAAGCGGATAAATACAACACCATAGACGAGATTAACGGCTCTTCCCCGCTCTCGCTTCCGGTATATATACTTGACGACGCGTTATCGCTCAGGGACAAGAACTGTTCCGTAGTCATGACGGCGTACGGCGAGCAGCTTCAAACGGTCAAAACGGAGGAATTCGAGGGCAAAACAGGAGAGACCGTAAACAAGGTCGGCGTTTTTGAACTGGATCCAGCCCAGACCGATCATACGCCGCTCATAATCACGGCGGATCTGTACGTCGGCGGCGAATTCCATAACCGCACGTATATGTATTTCAATTACGAATACGAAAGCGGCTGTCTGTTCTATCTGCCGAGAACGACGCTTGAATATAAAGTGTCGGGCGATACGGTCACAATAAAGAACACGGGCAGCGTCCCCGCGCTCGGCGTCAATCTCAAAACGTCCGCGGAAGATATCTTCGTCTGCTCCGACAACTATTTCATCCTGACGCCGGATCAGAGCGTCACCGTCACCGTGAACGACGCAAAGCTTTTCACGGGCGTGGACTGCTTCAATTTCAAGGATGCAAACGACGTCACGCCTCCGTCCGCACCGTCAGACGTAAAAGTCGGCGATATAAAGTCCGACAGCGTAAAAGTGAGCTGGGGTCCGTCCGGGGACGACA